>CAZXSG010000082.1:0-9910 GCA_964643185.1 uncultured Holophagales bacterium | reverse complement strand
GTGTAGGCACGGTGGAAGAGCACGACGGGGATTCGCGGCATCTTGAGGGTCGGGATGAGGGTCAGCGTCTCGAACCGCTCGTCGAGCGTTGCGAAGCCTCCCGGAAAGGCAACCAGCGCCTTCGCACGAATGAGGACGTGCATCTTCCGCACCGCGATATAGTGAAAGAGGAAGCAGAGCTCGGGTGTGATGTAGGAATTCGGAACCTGCTCGTGTGGCAGCTCGATGTTGAGCCCCACCGTCTTCCCTCCGGCATCGTAGGCCCCGCGGTTCGCGGCCTCCATCACGCCGGGGCCGCCGCCCGTCATCACCACGAAATCGCAAAAGCCCCCGGTCTGGCACGTCGACGTCACGATGCGTCCCAGCTCGCGCGCCTCGTCGTAGGCATGGGCCTTCTTGACGAGGCGCTCGGCCCGCAGCACGCCGTCTTTCGCTCTCGGATCCTCCGGAGCCGCGGTGAGAAAGGCCTGCGCCTCGGCGAGCCGCGCCTCGGCGACGGACCTCTCGAGCACGCGCGCGCCTCCGAAGACGACGATGGTCGAGCGGATGGCGTTCTTTCGGAGCGCCAGCTCCACCTTCGTGAGCTCGAGCTCGAGGCGCACCCCCCGCAGCTCCTCGATCGCGAGGAAGTCGGGATCCTCGTGGGCGCGCCGGTAGGACGGCGACGCCACGATGTTCTGCAGGTTCTGCCGTGCGAGCTCTTCCTCGGTGAGCGGAACGGCCGGACCGTCGCCGGGCGGCATGCCGGCTACTTGACCCGCGTGCCCGAGGGCACCGAGGCATCGACCATGAGGAGCGAGGGCGCTCCCGTCTCCGGAAGCGACGCCGCGAGCACCATGCCGTTCGACTCGATCCCCATGAGCTTGGCGGGCGCGAGATTCGCGACGAACACGATCTTGCGGCCCACGAGCTGCTCGGCCGTGTACGCCGTCGCGATGCCGCCCACGATCGTGCGGACCTCGTCTCCCGACTTCACGGACATCTTCATGAGCTTCTTGGACTTCGGCACGGGCTCCGCGGCGACGATCTCGCCCACCCGGAGGTCGGCCTTGAAGAACTCGTCCACGGAGATCCGGGCCACCTCCGCGGGAGCCTCCAGGGCGGCAGGCGAGGCTGCCGGAGCCGTTTCCGCAGCCGCTGCAGGCTGCGCCTCGGGCAAGGGGGCCGGGGTCGTGGAATCGGACACGTCTTTCTCCTTCTTGGCAAAGTAGGCGGCGGCATCAGCCCGCGGGAAGAGCGGCGCCCCCACGGTGAGCGGAGCCGAGAGCGGCAGACCGCCCCAGGTGAGATCCGCGTCGCGGAGATCCGCGGCGGCCTTGGGCGCGCCCAGCCTGCGCAGCATCTCTTCGGCGGTCTTCGGAGCGATCGGAGAGAGCATCACCGCCGCGAGCCGAAGCCCTTCGAGGACGCTGAAGTGGATACGGTGGAGCGCCGGCGTTACACCCTCGGCCTTCACCTTCTTCCAGGGCTCCTTGGAGGTCACGTACCCGTCGATGGCCGTCACGAGCGCACGAATCGCGTCCGTCGCGCCCTCGAAGCGGTACCCCGCCAGGGCCTCGCGCCAGGCGGCGACCTGCACTTCGGCCGCGCGCAGCACGTCGTTGTCGTCGCAGGACTCTGCCGGGGTCTTCCCCCCGAAGGCGTCGCTCGCCATGCGCACCGCGCGGGACAACGTGTTGCCCACTCCGTTCGCGAGATCGGCGTTGTAGCGGGTGAGGAAGCCTTCGTCGGAGAAGCTCGCGTCCTGGCCGAACGACATCTCGGCGACGAGGAACCAGCGGAGGGCGTCGGAGCCGAACGCCGCGACGAGCTCGTCGGGCCGAACCACGTTCCCGACCGACTTGGACATCTTGCGCGAGTCGCGGAGCCACCAGCCGTGCGCCACGACCTGCGACGGCACCGGCAGGTGGGCCGACATGAGGAACGCCGGCCAGAAGATCGCGTGGAAGCGCAGGATGTCCTTGCCCACGAGGTGCACGGCACGCGCGCCGGCGCCACCGGCCTCGGGCCAGAAGCGCCGGAACTCCGGCGTCTCCTCGCTCGGAAAGCCGAGCGCCGAGATGTAGTTCGTGAGCGCGTCGAGCCACACGTACACGACGTGCCCCTCGTGCCCGGGGAACGGGATGCCCCACGAGATCGCCGTGCGCGACACCGAGAGGGGCTTGAGGCCGGACTCCACGAACGACCGCACCTCGTTGAGCCGCGTGGGCGGATACACGAAATCCGGACGCTCGCGATACAGCTCGAGCAGCCGGTCCTGGTAGCGATCGAGCCGGAAGAACACGTTCTCTTCCGACTGCAGCTCGGGCTTGTAGCCGTGCACCGGGCAGTTGCCGTCGACGAGGTCCTTCTCCGGGTAGAACGCCTCGCAGCCCACGCAGTACCAGCCCTCGTGGCGCGAGACCTCGAGGTCCCCGTTCGCCGCGATGCGGCGGACCATCTCGGCCACCGCCGGGTAGTGGCGCTCGCGGTCGCTCGTGCGGATGAAGTCGTCGTTCGAGATGTCGAAGCGCTCCCAGAGCGCCCGGAACGTCTCGACGTGCCGGTTGGCGACCTCGATCGGATCGATTCCCTCAGCCCTGGCGACCTTCTCGAGCTTCTGGCCGTGCTCGTCGGTCCCCGTGAGGAAGCGGACGTCGTCGCCCAGGAGGCGATGCGTCCGCGCGAGGACGTCGGTGATGACGGTCGTGTAAAGGTGCCCGATGTGGGGCCGGTCGTTGACGTAGTAGATGGGGGTCGTGAAGTAGCGGCTGACCATCGAACCGTCGAGGATACCGCTTCAGGCGGTGAGGAGGCCCCGGCGGAGGAACGACACCCAGCGCCCGCGCCCTACGACGAGGTGATCGCGCACCGGAATGCCGATCTCCCGGCCCGCCCTGACGAAGCGGTCGGTCGTGACGCGATCCTCGGCCGACGGCTCCGGATCCCCCGACGGATGGAGGTGATAGAGCACGAGCCCCGCCGCGCCGGCCACGATCGCCTCGCGAAAGAGCGGCGCCGGCGAGACGGACGCGTGAGACACCGTTCCACGGAAGACGACGAAGTCCTCGAGCAGGCGGTTGCGGGTGTCGAGGAGGAGCGCGCCCATGACCTCCCGGGTCTCGGTGGCGAGCGCGCCCGTCAAGTAGCGGCCCGCCGATTCCGGGTCCGAGACGATGTCCCGGGTCTGGAGCTCGTCCCTCGCGACGCGCCGCGCGATCTCGATGACGGCCGCGAGCCGCGCGGCCTTCGCTGCGCCGATCCCGTGGCGGTGCGTGAGGATCTCCACGGCGCCGCGGCGCGCGAGGCCCGGCAACCCCCCGCGCGAGAGCAGCTCCTCGGCGGTCTCGAGGACACCGCGCGTCGCGCTGCCCGTGCCCAGGAGAAGCGCCACGAGGTCGATGTCCGAGAGGGCCTCGGGCCCCTTCGCGAGGAGCTTCTCGCGGGGCCTCTCGCTCTTCGGAAGGGCGGCGATACGGCCCTTCATCGCAGCATCGGCGCGTGGCCCGTGAGGAGCCGGTCGAGGCCCCGGTCGTGAAAATCCTCCGAAACGGAGAAGAGGGCCGGATTCACCGCTTCTCCGTCCCGGATCGAAAGGGCCGAGATCTTGCGCGTCACCGTGCGCGTGGACTTGAGGGGAGGCTGCCGAGGCTCGGTGTCGGGGGAGCCGCCTCCGGGCACGGCCATCACCTCGGCGGACATCTCCGAGACCGCCTCGAGCGACACGGCGACTGGAAGACCCTTCACCTTCGCGAGCTCGCGGTCCACGGCCTCCCTCACGTCGCCGCGCACCAGGAAGAGCCGCGAGAGATCGTCGAACGGGCTCCGCGCGGCGTCGAGGTCCAGCGTCTCGATCGTGCCCTTGATCTCGCTCTTCACGTTCTGGACACGGCCCGGTGTGAGCGTGCGGAGGATGTACGTCACGTGAACCCGATATCGCACCGCCGCGCGGCCGTCGACGGGCTTTCCCGTTCCGTCCCTTTCGATCGACGCGGCCACTTCGCGGTACGCGTTGGACGCCGTGCCGGTGTCCGCGTCCGCAGCCACCCGGCCCTGGAAGAGGGCCTGGAAGTCCTCGCGGGTCGCCGAGGCGGCCAGCTTCTCGGTGAGGTCCAGAAACGTCAGCCCCTTCGCTCCCGCGAGGA
This sequence comes from uncultured Holophagales bacterium, assembly GCA_964643185.1. Classification (GTDB taxonomy): domain Bacteria; phylum Acidobacteriota; class Thermoanaerobaculia; order UBA5066; family UBA5066; genus JAEUQS01. The sequence continues at coordinate 5,786 of CAZXSG010000082.1, read as the reverse complement.
CGACGCGCACCGAGGAGCGCGGCAACGGGCGCTCGCTCTCGAGCCGCGCCTGCTCGCCCTGAACGGTCACGAGCGCCGAGAAGGCCGAGCCCATCTCACCCCCCGGCGTCAGGGACTTCACGGTCTCGCTCAGACGGTACGAGACGACGGGCGGAGGAGGGTTCCCGGGCGGATCCGCAGCGAGGAGGGCCGGCTCCAGAACGAGGAGCGACGCGAGGAGAAGAGCCTTCATCGCGGGGATTGTCGCCCGGCTCGGAGATAATCCCGCGACCCGGCATGTCGCTTCCCGCGTACCAGAACGGTCCCGACCCGAGCGTCGTCTGCCCGCCTTGCGGCGTCTGCTGCAATTACGTGTCGGTGGGGATCGACCCCCCCTCGAGCGTCGAGCGGGTCTCGACGACGCTTTGGCTGCTCTACCACCCCGACGTCTCGGTGTATCAGTCGCACGAGGACGAGTGGTTCCTGCTCGTGAAGAGCCGCTGCCAGAACCTCGCGACGACCGGCCTCTGCGGCGTGTACGAGAACCGGCCCTTCATCTGCCGCGACTACGAGGTCGACGGCTGCGAGGGGACGAGCGACATCCCGGCCGAGAAGGTGAAGTTCGACGACGCGAAGGCCTTCCTCACCTTCGTTTCGAAGTGGAAGCCCCGGCTCTACGGTCGCTGTCTCGCCGCGGGCATCGTGCCCCCGGCCTTCGCGGCGTAGTGATCCTGGGGGTTTCTCGATCCCCCCAGGCCCTCCGAGAGAAGAACCCCTTGATCCTGGGGGTTTCTCGATCCCCCCAGGCCCCCCCGGGAGAAACCTAGCCGAGGCGGGAGCGGATCGCGGCGCCGGCGGCCCGGGTTCCGAGCGCGCCGCGGGCATCTGCCGTCGTCTCGCCCGCGGCCACCGAGAGACTCACCGCCCGCTCGACGCGTTGCGAGAGCTCGGGAAAGCCGTGGTCCTGAAGCAGCAGGGCCACCGAGAGGATCGCGGCCGCGGGGTTCGCGAGGTCCTTTCCGGCCAGGGCCGTTGCCGAGCCGTGCACGGGCTCGTAGAGACCGGGCTTTCCCGGCGCGACGCTCCCGGAGGGCGCGAACCCCGGACCACCCACCAGCGCGGCCCCCACGTCGGAGAGGAGGTCGCCGAAGAGGTTGTTCGTGACGAGCACCGAATATCGCTCGGGGAACTGCACGAGCTCCATCGCCGCGGCATCGGCGTACACGTGGCGCGCCGAAACCTCGGGGAACTCCGGCGCGATCGCGTCGAACGCGCGCTTCCAGAGCCCTCCACCGTGCTTCTGCACGTTGTGCTTGTCGGCCATCGCGAGACTCTTCCGATCCCTCCTCGCCGCGAGCGAGAACGCGAACCGGAGAAGGCGCGTCACCCCGTGCCGCGTCGACACGTCCTCCTCGATCGCCATCTCTTCGGGCTGGCCCTCGCGAAACGTTCCCCCGAGGCCGAGGTACGCCCCTTCCGTGTTCTCCCGCACCACCACGAAATCGATATCGCGTTCCGTCTTTCCCGCGAGCGGGCAGAGCCGCGGCGAAAGGCAGCGCGCCGGTCGCACGTTGGCGAAGAGGTCGAGCCTCCGCCTCAGGCCGAGGAGGATCTCGTCGGCGTGGCGGTTCGAGGGAACCCGCGGATCCCCGAACGCGCCCACGAGGATCGCGTCGAAATCCCTCTCCATCCGCTCGAACGCCTCGAGGGGAAGCGTCTCGCCCGTCTTCAGGAAGTGGCCGGCCGCGAATGGAAAGGGCTCGATCTCGAGCCCGAACGCGCCCCCGGCCGAGAGCTGCTCGAGCACGAGCACGGCCTCGGCGACAACCTCGGGGCCGCCTCCGTCTCCGGGCAGGGCCGCGATGCGGAGGCGCCTCACGCGTCGAGCGTGAGAAGCGCCGCGAGGAGCTCGCCCGCGTCCGGGTAGCGCTCGGGTCGATGCCGCGCCAGGGCCTTCATGAGGATCGTGACCTCGGTGGCCTTGAGGTGCGGCGCGAACGGCCTGGGGTCGTCCGGCTCGCGCTCGAGACGTGCCACCAGGACGTCGTCCCCAACGTAGGGCCAGCGGCCCGTCACGAGCGTGTAGAACGTCGCGCCGAGGGAGTAGACGTCGGAGGCCGGGGTCGGAGGCTCACCCCTCAACACCTCGGGCGGGAAGAACGCCGGGGTCCCGATGAGCTTCGAGGTGAGGTTGCCCTCCGTCTGCTGCCGGGCGAGGCCGAAGTCCAGGATGCGCAGCGTTCCGTGCTCGTCGAGCATCAGGTTCGCGGGCTTGAGATCCCGATGCAGGATGCCCTTCGCGTGCGCCGCGGCGACACCGCGGGCGGCCTGCTCGAAGTACTCGCGCCACATGTCCTTGAGCCGCGCCGGCTCGCTGCGCATCATGTTCTGCAGGTTGGGTCCTTCGAGGAACTCCATGGCGAGGTACACGCTGCCGAAGCCTTCGCCGTAGTCGTAGATCTGGACGATGTTCGGATGCTTCAGCGCCGCGATCGCGCGCGCCTCACGCTGAAAATAGCGCATGGCCGTCTCGTCGCCCTGGAGCTGCCACGGCAGGATCTTGAGGGCCACATACCGGTCCAGCTTGCGATCAAGAGCCTTGTGGACGACTCCCATGCCACCCCGGCCGAGCTCCCCGGCCAGCTCGTAGCGGTCTTCCGCGGCGCCGGCGAGCGTCGGCATGGGCGCGGATCCGGTCGAGTTCACGTTGATACCGAGCGGAGGGAAGGATCCCGAGCCCGGCGAGGACGGGTAGGAGGGCGTGCCGTAGGCCGGAGTCGCACGGTGGAGGGTCGGGGCCGCCGCGCTTTGTCCACTTTGGCCACCCTGGCCACCCTGGCCACCCTGGCCAATCTGGCCAATCTGGCTACTTTGGCTGCCCGTCGCGGGCCGGGGAGAAGCGAACGAAGCAGACCTCTGGCGCGCCACAGTGGGCGCGGCAGGTGCGGCCGGCGCGAAGCCCGGGGACGCCGCGCCTCCTGTCGCAGCGGGCGGTTGCTGCGGATCGGGCGCGGGCGCGACGGGAGCCGCCGGAGGTGCGGGAGTGTGCATGCCCGCCGTTCGCCCGGGAACGAACCCAGCGGCGACCGGGGTATCGAGGCGCCGCGTCGGATGCGCGGAAACGCTGAGGGCCCCCCGCTCCCATTGGGCCTGGAGCTCCGCCGCGACGGCGGCGTCCACATCGGAGATCCGGGAGATGAGGAACTCGGCTTCCTCCCTCTCACCGAGCCCGATGAGACCCTGGGCCTGGAGGACATGGGCCCGCAGGCTGTCCTTCGTCACGGGGGACGAACCGAGATGCTCTCTCAGGACGTGCACCGCGTCGCGATACTCGCCCTCCTGTGAGTGCGCCTCGGCGAGATCGACGAAGAACGCGCGGACGCTCGCATCACCGCGGGGCACGCCGGACACGAGCTCCCAGGCCTGCTCGCGGCGGCCGAGACGGAGGGCACAGCGGGCAGCGTCGAGACCGCGGCCGGCGCGGCGGTAGAGGCCGAGCGCCTCGTCCAGCTGGCCGACGATCTCCATGCTCTGGGCAGCTTCGATCCAGCGTCCGGCGCTGCGGAAGAGAATCGCGGCCCGATCGTGCTGACCGAGGTCGCGGAAAAGAGGTCCGGCCTTGTCCGGCGCCCCGGCCTCTTCGTAGGCGATGGCGGCCTCGGCCGTGCGTCCCGCGCGTTGGAATAAGGGCGCCGCTTTGTCGGGCCTCTTGGAGGACATCCACATCTCCGCGGCCTCGAACCAGAGCTGCTTCCTCTCGAAGAGATTCGCGGCGCGCTCGAGCTGTCCGGCCTCCCTCCAGGCCTGTGCGGCGAGCGCCACGTCGCCTCGGGCCTCGGCGTCCCTGGCGGTCAGCTCGGCGGCCCGCTGCCCGTTCTGCGCCGCGGTAGCGGCCTGGGCAGCGCGGGCGAGGTCCCCGCCCCGCTCGAACTCCATCGAGGCATCCGCGTGACGGCCCGCGGCCTGGAACATCTCGGCCGCGAGGAGAAACTCTCCGGCTCCCCTATACGCCTCCGCCGCCTCGAGGGGCTGGTTCGTCTGCTGGTAGGAGTCGCCCGCACGGCGAAAGAGGCCCGTACGCCCCGCGCCCGGTGGCTTGCCTTCGGCGAGGCGCCGCGAGGCCTCCGCCAGGGCGTTCACGTCCCCGGTGGCATCGGCGATCTCGGCGAGGCGATCCCACCGCGACATGTTTCGGGCGTCGGCAATCGCGCGGGTTCGGGCCGCCTCGGCCTTCTCGCGGTTCCCCGCCTCACTCCAGGCCAGGGCGGCCTCCCAGGCAAACGTATCGCCTGCCTCTTCGTAGAGACGAGCGGCCTCCCGGTGGTTTCCCTCGCGCTGCTCGAGCATGGCGAGGCGGGTGCTCGCCTTCGCCTTGCGAAACGCGCCCTTCGCCTTCTTGACGTTGTTTTCCTTGAGGAACGCCTCCCCGGCCTTCAGGTACTCGCCGGCTTTCTCGTACGACCGTCCGGAACCCTCACCGGTGGGTGTCTTGGAGTGGCGGAGCGAGAGGAGCATGACGACGAGCCCGACGAGGTCGATGACGAGGCGCAACACGGCGTTGCGCGAGAGGAGCCCGTAGAACTCGCTCGACGCGAGCGATTTCGAAATGGCCAGGATGCTCGCCTCCTCCGTGAGCTTTCCGATCACGAAAGCCAGCTGGTCGACGTGCGCAACGATGATGAGCGCCGCCGCGACCAGGATCGCGAGCACAGACTGGCGAAGGAAAGCGCCGAGGCGAATCCCCTGCTCGTCGAGATAGGCCCTCACGGAGCGGGTCGTGAACACGACGATGACGAGCGCGAGGATCTGGGGGGCGAAGTAGAAGTGCTTTTCGACGAGGTTGGCCGCGTTCTCGCTCGTTTCCTTGTTTGCGTTCGCCCAATCCACGACCCGGAGCGCGACGAATTGCGTGACCGCAGCCATGACGACGGGCGTCAGCTCTTCTTTCCACTTTTGCCGTCTCACGAAGTCCCTATTATTCACGAAGACGGCTCATGCGTACCCTCCGCGTCGCACGGGGACTCCTCCCGCTGCTCCTCCTCTCGGCATCGCTCCCGAGCGCGCACCACGCTTGCGCGCCGGCGTTCTCGGATCCCGGCCCGGGGTTTGGCGCGTTTGGCGCCTACGCGAAGCCCTCGAGCTCCGGCGAGGGGGGGCCGCAGGCGGGCCTGCTTTTCCGAACGCGCGTCACGGGCGGGCTCGGCGTCGAGATCGGAGCCTCGTACCGCGCCACGACGTATTCCGAAGGCGGGGCCGACCTCCTGAGACTCTCGACCGTGCCCGTGACCGTGACGATCCAGGTCTTTCCGCTCGCCACGACGCGGATCCAGCCCTACCTGCTCGGCGGGGGCGGCTACACCTTCGTTCGTGCCAAGGGACTCGGGCGGAACGAGGCCCGCGGAAGCCAGACAGAGCACAAGCTGGGCCTCCACTTCGGGCTCGGAGTCGATGCCCGGCTCCGTCCCGGACTCTCCCTCTCGTTCGAGGTGCGCCGGGTCTTCCTCGACGTGAACGCCGTCGCGGAGACGAGCGCGATCTTCGGCACGGCCCGCCGGGCCGATTTCGCTGCCGCGGGCCTGTCCCTCGTCTTCTCGAGGTGAGCGGCCGGTTTGGCGCGCCGAAGGCGTTTCCCGGCCCGGAGGGCTGAACAAATTCAGCGCGCCGGAGGCGTTTCCGGGCCCGGAGGGCTGAACAAATTCAGGCGGGAAGGTCGACGTTTCCGCCCGACAGCACGATCCCGATCTTTCGGCCGGCCACGTCGGGAACGCGCCCCGCAAGGACCGCCGCGAGAGCGGCCGCGCCCCCGG
>CAZXSG010000081.1:0-9921 GCA_964643185.1 uncultured Holophagales bacterium | reverse complement strand
GTGCTCTCGGCCTCGGCGGCCTGATGGAGCACGAACGCGCGGGCCTCCGGGCTCCGGAGGAGCGAGATCCTCTGGACGACCTTCGCCTTTCGCTTGGGGTCCCTCTCGGCCTGCGCGAGCTCGATGAGGGCTTTCCCGTTGTTCTGGATGAAGAGGCCCGAGAGCGCGGCGTCGCGTGTCTCGTCCTCCTTCTCCGCGCGGTAGAGTGAAACGAGGGTCTCGCCGGTCCGCGCCTTCGTGAACAGCCCGAGCTTCGAGATGGCCCCGGCCCTCAGGCTCGTGTCCTTCTCCTGCTTCGCGACCTCCGTGAGGCGCGTCAGATTCGAGGAGACCAGCCAGCCCTGGAGGATCTGCTCCTTCACTTCCCGGGGCGCGCCGCTCGCCCACACCTCGTCGAAGAGCTTCTGCGCTTCGGGTCCGCCGAAAACGCCGAGCTGCCGGAGCGCGCTCTGCTGGAGACCGGGATAGGTCTTGCCGCGCGCCACGTCGACGAGGAGCGTCCGGGCCTCCGGCGTGCCCGACTGTCCGAGAACGAAGAGCGCCCGCTCCTTGAGCTCCATAGAGCCCGGGCCCTCGAGGATCTTCCTGAGGATCGGAAGCGCTTCCGCCGCGGGCGAGCCGACGAGCCCCGAAAGGGCCACGAGCTTGAGGTCGTCGTCCGGCTCGTTCGACGCGCCCGCGGCGCCGCCGCCGCGGAGCTCCGCAGAGAGAGAGCGGGCCTCGCCCTGCCAGCGGCTCTTCGGGAAGCGGGTCGCGAGCTGCTCGAGCGTCTTCAGCGCCTCGTCCTTGCGATTCAGCTTGCCGAGCGTATAGCCGCGCCAGTAGAGCGCGGCGTCCGCGCGATCGCCCGCCTTCTCGGCCTCGGCGAACGCCGTGAGGGCACGGTCGTAGCGGGCCTCGTCGAGGGCCCGGACGCCCTCGTCGTAGGCGGCATCGGCAGCCGAGGTTGCCGCCGCCGCCGCCGCCTGCGGCTCCGCGGATTCGGAGGAGAGTGATTCGCCGAAAGCGGCCGCGAGGGGTGGGGCGACGAGGCCCGCGATGAGAGCGAGGGCGATGGGGGTTCTGCTCATGAGTTCTCCTTGGTGGTTTCAGATCCGGTTGCCGGACCGGGCGTTGAGCCGCGTCGTGACGACGCGGACGCGGAACAGGAGGTCGCGGCCCGCGAGTCGCTGCTTCAAAGATTCGAGGCCCGGCTCGCCCTCCTCGCTCGTCGCGACGAGGAGGAGCGTCCGCTCCATCTCGTCGAGGAGCTGGGCGGTCGCGGGATCCCCCGCGCGCTCGGCGGCGAGGCGGTAGAGGCGGTTCGCGGGCAGCAGCGTCTCGGCGCGGGCCCGCTCGCGGGCGAGCGACGCGCCGTCCTCGGCGTGCGCGACCTCGACGAGCATCGCGGTGCTCTTCTCGAGGTGCCCGGCCACCGCCACGAGGAGCATCCGCTCGCGGGCGGCCTCCGAGAGCGCCTGCGGCGGAGCGTCGGGTTTCGAGATCCGTCCGGCCAGGAAGGCGACGGCGAGCGCGGCCGCGAGGCCGGCCGCCAGCGTGAGCTGCTGGATCACGGGACCGACCCTCCGCCGGAAGGGAAGGACGTTCGCGGGGGACGCGCCGATCGAGGCCAGCACCCGCTCGGCGGCCGTCGCCGGGTAGGCCGCTCCGGGTTCCGGAACCGGCAGCGCGTCGAGGTGCAGAAAAAGGCGCCGCAGGCTCGCGACCTCTTCCGCGCAGGCGGGGCACGACTCGAGGTGCGCGCGAACGGCCCGATCGTCCTCGTGCACGAAGATCACGAGGTCTTCGGGCGACGGGTGCGCGGCGCTCACAGCAGGTCTCCCAGCGCGCGGCGCAGCTTGTCGGTCGCGCGGAACACACAGGACTTCGCCGCGAGGGGCGAGACGCCGAGCGCGAGGCCGATCTCGTCGAGCCCGAGTCCCTCGAAGTGTCGCAGCACCACGGCAGAGCGCTCGCTCGCGGAGAGGCCGGAGAGCGCGACCTCGAGGCGGCGGCCGATCTCCCTTCCGCGGGCCTCGCCCTCGGGGGAGGGTCCCGGCGCGGCCGGCTCGACGGCCGGGCCCTCGTCGACCTCGGCCGAGAGCGGGAGCGTGAACCGCACCTGTTTCCGTCTCAGCAGATCGAGGGCCGTGTTGCTCGCGATCCGGTGCAGCCAGGTCGCGAAGGAGGCGCGGTCGTCGAAGGACGCCAGCGCGCGGTGGGCTTTCAGAAACGTCTCCTGGACCACGTCGTCGGCATCCTCCTGTCGTCTCGTGATGCGGTAGGCGAGGAGGTAGACGCCGCGGGCATGTCGCGTCACCAGCTCGCGGAACGCTTCCGGATCTCCCGACTTCGACCTCTCGACGAGGGCCGGATCCGCTTCCCGCATCCACACGATTAGACGTGGCGGACCCCTTGCGGTTCTGTCGCTAGACTCAGCGGCATGGCACGTCCGGCTTCGCACCGCTTTCACCACACCACCATCCTGGCCGTGAGACGCGGCGACGGCGTCGCCCTCGGCGGCGACGGGCAGGTCACGCTCGGCACCACCGTCCTCAAGCACGGGGCCTCCAAGATCCGCCGGCTCCTCGACGGCAAGGTCCTCGCGGGCTTCGCGGGCTCGACGGCCGACGCCGTCGCGCTCTTCACGCGCTTCGAACGGAAGCTCGAGGAGTACCACGGGCAGCTCGAGAGGGCCGCCGTGGAGCTCGCGACCGACTGGCGCACGGAGAAAACGCTGCGGCAGCTCGAGGCGCTCCTCGTGGTCGCCGACCGCAAGACGACGCTCCTCATCAGCGGCACGGGCGACGTCATCGCGCCCGACGACGGCGTTCTCGCCGTGGGCTCGGGCGGCCCCTGCGCCACCGCCGCCGCGCGCGCGTTGCTGCGCCACACGACGCTCTCGGCCGAGGAGATCGTCAACGAGGCGCTCGGCATCGCGGGCGAGATCGACATCTACACGAACGGCAACCTGAAGATCGAGGTCCTCGCGTGAAGCGGCTGCCCGGCGCCGGCCCGCTCCTCCGGGATCTCTCGCCGCGGAAGATCGTCGCCGAGCTGGACCGCCACGTCGTGGGCCAGGCCAAGGCCAAGCGGGCCGTGGCCGTGGCGCTCCGCGACCGCTATCGGCGCCAGCTCCTCGCGCCCGAGGTGGGCCGCGAGGTGCTCCCCAAGAACATCCTCATGATCGGCCCCACGGGCGTCGGAAAAACCGAGATCGCGCGGCGTCTCGCCCGCCTCACGGACGCCCCGTTCGTGAAGGTCGAGGCCTCGAAGTTCACGGAGGTCGGCTACGTGGGCCGCGATGTCGACTCCATCGCGCGCGATCTCGTGGAGGCCGCGCTCCGCCTCGTGCGCGAGGAGCGCCGCGGCAAGGTGATCGAGAAGGCCCGCGAGAAGGCCGAGGACGCGCTCGTCGACGCCATCCTGAAGAGCGGAGGAACGGAAGGCCGCGAGGGCACCAGGGAAGCGCTCCGCCACGGACGGCTCGAGGAGCACGAGGTCGAGATCGAGGTCCCCGACGACAAGCTCCCGCAGATCTCCATGATGACGCCGCAGGGCATGGAGGAGATGGGCGTCGACCTCCAGGGCATGCTCCCCAACCTCTTCGGCGGGCCCAAGAAGAAGAAGACGAAGCTGCCCGTGTCGCAGGCCCGCCCGATCCTCGAGGACCGCGAGGCCGACATGCTCGCCGACGAGGCCACGATGCCGCAGGAGGCGATCCGCAGGGCCGAGGAGACGGGCATCGTCTTCCTCGACGAGATCGACAAGATCGCCGGCCGCGAAGGGCAGCGCGGCGGGCCCGACGTTTCGCGCGAGGGCGTCCAGCGGGATCTCCTGCCGCTCGTCGAGGGCACCACCGTGAAGACGAAGTACGGCATGGTGAAGACCGACCACGTGCTCTTCATCGCGGCCGGCGCGTTCCACATCTCGCGCCCTTCCGACCTCATCCCCGAGCTGCAGGGACGCTTTCCCATCCGCGTGGAGCTCGAGGCCCTCACCGAGGCCGACCTCGTGCGCATCCTCACCGAGCCCGAGCACTCGCTCCCGAAGCAGGCCACGGCGCTCCTCGGCACCGAGGGCATCGCGCTCGAGTTCGCCGAGGACGGCATCGCCGAGATCGCGGGCGCCGCGGCCGAGGTGAACCGCAATGTCGAGAACATCGGCGCGCGCCGGCTGCACACCATCCTCGAGCGGGTTCTCGAGGAGATCTCCTTCGCCGGCCCCGACGCGGCCGGGGCCCGCGTCGTCGTGGACAAGGGCTACGTCGCCCGCACGCTCGAGGGGCTCGTGCGGAACCGCGACCTCAGCAGGTTCGTGCTTTGAAACGGGGAGTCCTCGTGGTCGCGGCGCTCTCGGTGCTCTCGGTCGTGGGCTGCGGACGCAAGCTGCCGCCGCTTCCCCCTGTCCTCGACGTCCCCGCGCGCATCGAGCCGCTCCAGCTCTCGCAGGAGGGGGCCGACGTGGTGCTGCGGTTTCCGTATCCCACCCGCACCGCCACCGGCGAGGAGCTCTCGGGCCTCTCCGAGGTCACCGTGTGGCGCGAGATCCTGTCGGCGCCCGGCGGTGCCAACCCGCAGGCGCCGAAGCCGCTCACGAACCCCGAGGAGCGCGCCCGCGAGGAGCGGACGTTCCGGCAGAACGCCGTGAAGGTCGCGAGCCTCTCGCGTAACGAGCTGGACGAATCGACGCTGGGAACCGACATCGTCTACCGGGATTCGCTCGTGCCGCTCTACCGCGAGCGCGGCATCGGACGCGTGTTCCTGAGGTACGCCGTCACCGCGTCGCGCGGGCGGAAGGACGCCTCGCCGCTCTCGCCCCTCGCCGCGCTCCTGCCCCGCGTTCCTCCCGAGGCGCCCGACGTCGTCTTCGCGACGGTCGAGGAGAACCAGGTCTGCCTCGAGTGGCCGAAGCCCGCCGGCATGCTCGACGGCTCGAAACCCGCGCGGATCGCGGCCTACGCCGTCTTCCGGCGGCTCGAGAGCGACGATGCGTACGAGTCGACGCCGCTCGGCACCGAGTCGCGCGGGGAGTTCTACATCGACCGCACGGCCGCCCCCGAAAAGCGATATCGGTATACCGTGAGGGCCGTGCCGGCGCTCGCGGACGCGTTCATCCTGGGGCCGCCGTCCCTCGAGGTGAAGGTCGACACGAAGGACGTCTTCGCGCCGCCTCCTCCCGGCGGGCTCCTCGTGCTCTCCGAAGAGGCGGGCACGCGGCTCGTGTGGAATCCCGTGCCCGCGCGGGACCTCGCGGGCTACCGCATCTACCGCCGCGCCACCGAGGGCGGCGCGTTCGAGAAGATCGCCGAGGTGAAGGAGGAGCTCTCCTACCTCGACAAGATCACGCTGGTACCGGGCGCGAAAACCCGCTGGGCGGTCACCGCGTTCGACGCCCGCGGCAACGAGAGCGCGCGGAGCGAAGCCTCGGGAGACGCCCGATGACGGGCACGAACGGTCCCGCGCACATCGGCGGGCTGCCGCGCCGCTTCACGAAGATGACCGGGGCCGGAAACGACTTCCTCGTGTTCGACGAGAGGGTGACGGTGGGCCCTCGCGAGGCCGAGACGATCCGGCGGCTCTGCCGCCGCGGAACAGGCGTCGGCGCCGACGGCATCCTGTTCGTCGTCCCGGGCGCGGACGCCACGCGGATCCAGCTCGACTACTACAACGCCGACGGCGGACCCGCGCGCTTCTGCGCGAACGGCACGCGCTGCGCGGCGCGCTTCGCGCGGCTCCGGGGGCTGGCCGGCCGCGAGCTCGTCGTCGTGACGGGCTGGGGGGAGATTCCGGCCACGGTGCGCGAGGACGGCGCGGTGACGCTGTCGCTGCCGTCGCCCGTCTCCTGCGGCCCCACCGTCGACAGCTTCGACCGCGACGAGGACCTTCTCGAGAAGACGGCCGTCAGCCTGTCGGTGGGCGTGCCGCATCTCGTCGTCTTCACGACGCCCGAGGTCGCGGTCGAGACGCTCGACGTGAACGCGCTGGGCGCGCCGCTCCGCCGGCATCCCGAGCTGCCCGAGGGCGCGAACGTGAACTTTGCCTCGTGGCGCGGCCCCTCGCGCCTCTCGGTGCGGAGCTTCGAGAGGGGCGTCGAGGCCGAGACGCTCTCGTGCGGCTCGGGGGTCGTGGCCGTCGCGATCGTCGCGGGGATCCGCTCGAGCCAGACGCCGCCGTTCTCCATCGCGACGAAATCGGGCTCGGCGCTCGTGGTCGACTACCGCCTCGAGGGCGTGCGCGCGCACGACGTGACGCTCACCGGCGAGGCCCGCATCGTGTTCGAGGGATCGCTCACCGAGGAGGCGCTCGCATGACCCGTTACGTGCGTTTCGAGGAGAACGGCGGTGCCCGATGGGGGTGCGTGTCGGAGGACGGCGAGACCGTCACGCCACTGGCCGCCGCTCCCTGGTCTTCACCGGCCGCCGCGGGCCCGGCGGTCCCCAGGCGGCCTCTCGCGCTCCTGCCCCCGGCCGAGCCAACGAAGATCCTCTGCATCGGCCGCAACTACAAGGCGCACGCCGCGGAGCTCGGTAACGAGCTGCCCAAGGAGCCCATGGTGTTCCTCAAGGCGCCCTCGTCGCTCGTGCCGCACGGCGGGACGGTCGTGCTCCCGGGGGACGCGGGCCGCGTCGACTTCGAAGGCGAGCTGGCGCTCGTGATCGGCAAACGCTGCCGCAACGTGCCCCGCGAGGGCGAGGCCTGGAAGGATGTCGTCTTCGGGCTGACACTGGCCGTCGACGTCACGGCGCGGGAGCTCCAGAAGCGCGACGGGCAATGGTGGCGCGCCAAGGGCACGGACACGTTCTGTCCGCTCGGGCCCGCGCTCGTGAGCGGCGTCGAGCCCGGAGATCTTCTCCTCGAGACGACGCTCGACGGCGAGCGGAAGCAGAGCGCCCGGACCTCGGCCATGATCTTCGACGTGCCCACGATCGTGGCGTGGATCAGCGCCGCGATGACGCTCGAGCCGGGCGACGTGATCCTCACGGGCACGCCCGAGGGCGTCGGGCCGCTCGCCGCGGGTCAGCGTCTCGAGCTGACCGTCGAGCGCGTGGGAACGCTGGCCGTTCAGATCGCCTGAGACACGGCGACGGCATCCAGCAGCTTGTGGTGGATTCCGCCGAACGAGCCGGACGACATCACGAGGACGACGTCCCCTTCACGCAGTCGCGGCGCGAGGGCGGCAACGAGGGCGTCGGCCGAGTCGCCCGTGACCGCCTCGATGCCGCGGGCCTCGAGCTCCCGGATCAGGGCCGGAACGTCCAGTGAGCCGGGCCCGCCGGGCCGTGAGAGCCGCTCCTCGTGGAACGGTCGCGCGATGGCCACCACGTCGGCGAGGGCCAGCGCGTCCCGGTAGGGCTCGCGGAACTCCGCCCGCCCCGCGGTGATCGAGCGCGGCTCGAACACCGCGACGAGGCGCCGGCCCGGATACCTGTGGCGCACGCCGTCCAGCGTGGTGCGCACGGCCGTCGGGTGGTGCGCGAAGTCGTCGATCACCGTGATGCCGCCCGCCGTGCCGCGCTCCTCCTGGCGGCGCTTCACGCCGCTGAAGGTCGCGAGCCCGCGCGCGAGCTCCTCGTTCGTGAGCCCGAACGGCCGCGCCGCCGCCGCCGCCGCGAGCGCGTTCGCGACGTTGTGGAGGCCCGAGAGGGCGATCTCCGCACGAAAAGGTTCATTCCCCTTCACCACGACGTCGAAGGACGCACCCTCGGCGTTCCGCGTCACGTTCCACGCCGAGACGTCGGCCGACTCGTCCTCGATGCCGTAGCGCACGACGTTCGCCCGGGCGCCGGAGAGCACGTCGTCGATGTTCCGGTCGCCGGCCGCCGCGGCGCCGAAGGACGCCGCGCTCACTGCCGCGGCGCCGAAGGACGCCGCGCTCACTGCCGCCACGATGAGGCCGTCCTCCGGCCCGAGCGCGACGCCCTTGCGGAACGCGTCCTTCACCGCGTCGAGATCGGCATAGAGGTCGGCGTGGTCGAACTCCACCGACGTGAGGACGAGCGTCCGGGGCGCGTAGTGGAGGAACTTGGGGCCCTTGTCGGCGTAGGACGTCGAGTATTCGTCGCCCTCGATCACGAACGCGGGGCCCGTACCCAGGGCCGACGGCGACGGGAAGTTCCGGGGCTCGCCGCCGATGAGATAGCCCGGAGCGCGGCCCGCCGAGGCCAGGAGCCAGGCCGTGAACGCCGTCGTCGTGGTCTTGCCGTGAGTGCCCGCGATCACGATGGGGTGCCGTCCCGGCAGGATCTCCTCGCGCAGCGTCTCGGGCATCGAGGTCACGGGGAGGCCCCGGGCGAGCGCCTCGACGAGCTCGGGGTTGTCCTTCCCGGCGAGGTTTCCCACCACGACGCGGTCCACCCCGGACGACAGGTTTTCCGCCCGGAAGCCGGGAAGGACCGTGAGGCCGAGAGCGGCCAGGCGGTCCGACATTGGGGGATAGAGCGGGAGGAGATCCGAGCCGAGGACGGTCTCGCCCTTCTCGCAGAGGAGGCCCGCGAGCGGCGTCATGGCCGTCCCGCCGATGGCGATGAGGTAGAAATGGCGTGAAGGCGGCCCGCTCGACATGGGCGCGGAGTTTGCGTGGGAGGATCCTGAAGCGTCAACGGCGCCATTCCGGCGTCCGCCTGACCTTCTATACTCAGTACTTCGCGCCCGGCAGATTTCGCCGAATTTCGAATACCCGTCAACGCCGGAGGCGTCCGCCCCCGAGCTCAGGAGGTTCCTGGTGAAGAAGAACTCACTCGACAAGAGCGTCGGGATCGCGCTCGCCGCGGTTCTCTCGTGCGGCACCGTCTTCATGGCCCCGGCGGCGCTCGCCCAGGCCGCGCAGACCGACACGGCGAAGGCGTCCACGCCGGACCCGAACGCCCCGCGCCTCGCGATCAAGGAAGAGAAGATCGACGTGGGCACGGTCGCCAAGGGCGAGCAGATCCACCAGGTGTTCATCATCAAGAACACCGGCAAGTCGGACCTCCTCATCACCGACGTGAAGCCCTCCTGCGGCTGCACCGTCCCCGAGTACGACAAGGTCATCAAGCCCGGCGGCGAGGGCAAGGTCACGCTCAACGTCGACACCAAGGCGTTCCAAGGCCCCATCTCCAAGACGGCCCTCCTCGTGACGAACGACCCCACGACCCCGCAGACCACGCTTTTCCTCACAGCGAACATCAAGCCGTTCGTCGAGGTCCTGCCCTACGGGTTCTTCCGCCTCCAGGCGCTCACCGGTGAGAACGCCACCTCGGACCTCATCCTCGTTTCCGAGGAGGCCGACTTCAAGCCCTCGCGCCCCGAGGTCGACCAGACGTACCTCAAGGTCTCCCTCGCCCCCGCGAGCGAGAAGGACAAGGTCCCCGGCAAGGCCGGCAGCCAGTGGAAGGTCACGCTCACCGCGAACGCCGACGCGCCCGAGGGCCTCGTGGGCGGCAAGGTGAAGGTCCAGACGGGCATCGCCAAGCAGCCCGAGCTCGAGCTCGCGATCTCCGGCGTCATCAAGGCCTCCGTCACGGTTACGCCGCTCTCGGTGAACTTCGGCAACTTCGATCCCAAGGGCGACGCGATGAAGCGCCGGGTCACGCTCGTGAACAACGACCTCAAGAACGAGGGCTTCAAGGTCGTGAAGGCTGAGACGAACGTCCCGGGTGTCACCGCCGAGGTGAAGCCCAGCGACACCGACAAGGCCCGCATCGTGGTGGAGCTCTCGGTGGACCAGAAGATCAAGAAAGGCGTGTTCGACGGTGAGGTCACCATCAAGACGAACGACGCGCGCCGCTCCGAGGTCAAGATCCCCATCAAGGGTGTGATCCTGTAGTTCCTTGGGGGAACCATGGCCGGTTGCCGCAATCGCTCCGCGATTGACGGCGACCTCCGCTTCGCTCCGGTTCCCCCAAGCCCCCTCCGAGCCAATCGCTGGCCCTTCCGGGTTAAGGCTTACTCAGGCATGAAG
>CAZXSG010000080.1:0-9943 GCA_964643185.1 uncultured Holophagales bacterium | reverse complement strand
GTTCTCTTCCTTGACGGCAGCGACCGCAGAGGCGGCGCCGAGGAGGCCGGGGAAGACGCCTTCCGCGCGAGCTGGAAGCGCCCGAAGTGGCACACGCTGATGAAGGCGTAGAAGAGAAAAGGCGGCCCGTGGGGGCCGCCTTTCGCATCCGGAACCCGGGACGTTCTACTGAACGGCCTCGGTCGCCATGGTGGCCGGCGAGCCCGCCGGCTTCGTGAACGTCTTCACGGGCTTCTTGGTGTCCTTGGTGACCCACACGCGGGAGATCGTGCCGTCCTCGCCCTTGAGCGCGACGCGCCAGGTGTCGAACGTCCCCGTCTTCACGGTGACCTTCTCGTCACCCTCGACCTCGAGGGCAACCAGCTTCACCTTCTGGGTCCTGACGTCGACGTTGCGGTACGACGCCGTGTAGCCGGCCGCGAGAGGAAGGGCCGCGACGACCTCGTACGTACCCGCACCCTCCGCGAAGATGGGGCCGTCGAGGTCGATCGAGAACGGCTTGGCGGGGCCGCCCATGGCCGTCGAGCCTTCGATCCTGCCGCCCTTGATCTCGTACTCGATGGTGGCGGGACCCTGCTGGATCGAGCGCTTGAGCACGGTGAGCGTGGCCTTGTCGAGCACGGTCGAGTCCTTCATGGCGCCCATGGGCAGAACCGCGCTCTCGGTGACGACGAACGTGGCGCCTTCGGCCTTGATCTCGCGCGAGATGTCCATGGGCATCTGCTGCTCGCCCATCTGGAGGAGACCGGCGAACTTCGAGGAGCCCGCCGTGAGCGTGCCCGCGAGCTTCGGGGAGTCCTTGCCCGCCGCGGCGGCCTTCTTCGCGAGGACGACCGTCTTGGGATCCACGGTGATCTCGCCGAGGCGCTTCTCGACCTCGGGCGTCATCGTCGTCTGGGCCTTGCCGCCCACGTGCTTGGCGAGGAACTTCTCGGCGGCCGCGATCCAGGCCATGTTGTTCACGGGTCGCTGGAATCCGTGGCCCTCATCGGGCGCCACGATGTACTCGACCGGGAAGCCGCGGTCGCGAAGCGCGATGACGATCTGGTCCGACTCGGCCTGCTTCACGCGCGGGTCGTTCGCGCCCTGCACGACGAGGAGGGGCGTCTTGATCTTGGCCGCCGCGGTGAGCGGGGACTGCGCGACGAGCTTCGCCTTGCCCTCAGGCTTCGTGGGGTCGCCCATGCGCACGTGGAACAGCTTGCGGATGGATTCCCAGTACGGCGGAATCGAATCGAGGAGCGTGAGGAGGTTCGAGGGTCCCACGAGCGAAACGCCGGCCGCGTAGACGTCGGGCGTGAACGCCACGCCCGCAAGGGTCGCGTAGCCGCCGTAGGAGCCGCCCATGATGACGACGCGCTTCGGATCGGCGATGCCCTGGGCGACGAGGTACTTGACGCCCCAGGTGAGGTCGTCCTGCATCTTCTCGCCCCACTGTCCGTTACCGGCGTCGAGGAACTTCTTGCCGTAGCCCGTGGAGCCGCGGAAGTTGGAGGAGAGCACCGCATAGCCGCGGTTCGACCAGAACTGCGCGTAGGGGTTGTAGCCCCAGGAGTCGCGCGCCCAGGGTCCGCCGTGAGGGAACAGGATCACGGGCAGGTTCTTGCCCGAGGAGCCCTTCGGGATCGTGAGGTACGCGGGGATCTCGAGGCCGTCCGACGACTTGTACCGGATGGGCTTCATGGGCGAGAGCGCGGCGCGGGGCAGCTTCTCGCGAACCTTGTACTGGAGCGTGAGCTCGCGGCTCTTGCGATCGAAGAGGTAGACCTCACCGGGCTCGAGGTCGCTCGAGGTCAGCACGAGAGAGAGCGTTTCGTCCTTGGTCTGGGAGGTCGGGTTGATCTCGCGTCCCGGGAACTTGCCCTTGAGGAAGTCGTAATCGGCCTTCCACTGGGCGTTCCTCCAGAGGAAGCGGGTCTTGTCGTCTTCGTAGGCCGTGCCCACCAGCTCGTCGGTGAGGTCGGAGAAGATCGCGTTTCCGAAGTCGACGCGCTTCTGGGGATCGCTCTCGACGAGCTCTTCCTTCCCGGACTCGGGGTCGAGGAGCGCCAGCCGTCCGAGATCCGTGCCCTTGTTCGTGTCCAGGTAAACGCGCTTGCCGTCCTTGTGGAACCGCACCGGGCCGCAGCTCTCGAGGACGTCGCAGGAGTAGACCTTCTTGAAGCCCGCGTCGGTGACGCTCAGGAACTCGGTGTCGCCGTTGTCGGCGGAGCGCGTCGCGAGACGCGCCTTGCCCGTGAGGTCGAACACCCAGCCGGTGAGGCGTTCGGTGTTCTCGCGGAGCTTCTTGCGGGCTCCGGTCGAGATCGTGACCTCGTAGAGGTCGTGCCACGCGGCGTCCCGGTCGTTGAGGCCGACATACATGACGTCGGGGTTCGTCTTGGGGACGTCGTAGATGATCGCGCGGACGCTCTTGGCGTCGGTGATGTTGCGCGCAGCGGGGACCTTCGCGCCCTCGGCCGGCTTCGCGGCCGGGTCCACGGCGTAGACGTTGAAGTTTTCGTCGCCGCCCTGGTCCTGGACGAACAGGATGTACTTGCCGTCCCTGCTCCAGAAGTAGGCCGGCACGGGGCGCTTGGTCTCGGCCGTGATGGGCGTCGCCGCCGTGAAGGGATCGCCCGTCTTCTTCACCCAGATGTTGCGGGTGCCGTCGAGCGGCTTCACGAACGCGATGAACTTGCCGTCGGGTGAGAGCCGGGCCTGGGAGATCTCGGGATCGCCGAAGAAGATCTCGCGGTCGACGAGCGGCGGCGCCTCGGAGTGCGAGGCCGCGAAGCCGACGGGTGCGAGCGCGAGCGGCACGAAGAGAGCCGCCCGCAGAAGGCGGGCCGGGGACAGGACGTGAGCTTTCATTTGACTCCTCAGGGATGCTTTCCCGATCGCGGAGTCTACGAAAGGTTCACTTTCTTGTTTCAGCCTTCGGAATGTCGAGGGCCACGAGCTCGAATGTCTCACTCCCCTTGCGACCCCACACGGGAATGCCCAGCTCGGCGTGGACCCAGGTGTGGACGGTCGCCCCCGCCCGCGATTCGACGAGATGCCGGGCCGGCAGCTCGCCCGCCGCCACGATGACGGACTCCCTCGGCAGCAGCTCCCACGAAGCCTCACAGAGCCGCCCGAGCACCTGGCCCGGCTCCGAGGTGTCGTAGACGCAGCCCCTCGGCAGATCGGTGCGGCCCGCGAGCCCGGACGTGGCGGCGGCCTCCGTGCGCAGCGCGAACCGCGCGGGAACGCGGACGGTCTGCTCGGCGATGCCCGTCTCGCCGCCCCTCAGGGTGGCGTACAGCGTGTCCCCGTCGCGGGAATAGCGCGTGCGCTCGACGCGCTTCGAGGGTCCACGGCGCGTCACCTGCGCAAAGCGGGTCTCGCCGTCGGCTCCGGCACTCTCGACGACCTCGAGGGACTCCCCCGCGGCGAGCACGTCGCTTTCGATCGTGCGGCCCCCGGTCTTGCCCTTCAGGATGCGGAAGCTCTCGGTCTTCGTGACCCGGCCTTCGCCGTCCCGATGCACGTACGTGCCCTGCGCGATCAGCTCGTCCTTGCGGGGAAGGCGCGTCGGGATCCCGCCCGAGACGAGCGCACCGAGGTCCGACTCCACCGATGCCGACAGCGCGGTCTCCACGAACCGGCCCACCTCGACGCCCCCCCGCTCGACGATCACGGTGGGGACGTTCGTCACGCTCAGCTCCTGGATCTTCGCGAGCGGAGCGAGGAGCCTGGGGGCGACCGCGAGGAGCTGCACCTCGACGAGAGGATTCCGCGCCTCACGCACCGCCGCGAGCAGCCTCGGGACCGCGGCCTTGCTGTCGCCGCACCAGGTGCCGAACACGATCCGAAGGAGGGTCTGTTCCGTCACTGCAGAAAGGGCCGCAACGGCCGCGGGGTCGGGCGTCGCGTTCTCTGCGAGCGCTTTCCAGACCGGAACGGCGGCGAAGAGCGCGGCCTCGTCGATCGGCCCCGTGGGTCCGGTGTGCCGCGAGAGCAGGACGGTGGCGCCGTCGAAGGTGAAGAGGGTTCCGCCGCCGTCCACCTCGACGACGGCGCCACGCGGCGTGAGATCCAGGTCCGCGTCGCTCGTCGCGCGAGACCTGTCCCTGGATACGGCGAAGCACGTCGCGGGCGCGACGGCGAGATCCCGCGTCTTCGTCGCGACGACCGGCACGGCAGGGAGCCGTGAGGAGATCACCGCGAGACGGCGCTCGTCTCCCGTCCCCGTGACGACCACCTGGGCCTCGCGGTCCAGCACGCCGTTCACATAGACGTCGCGCGTCGAGTCTTTCCATTCGATCGTCGGGCTGGAGGTGCCTTCGAGCCAGGGTGCATACGCCAGCAGAACGGAAGCGGCCACGAGAACGGAGGGATTGCGCATGCCGGGAGCCCTTTGCAAGCGGTGCCAGCTCGACAACCGCGCCATATCTGCTGCGGTCCTACCGGACCGCCCGGAATATCCGACACGCAATCTGCGTTAAAGACACGCAGATCCGGGATTTGCCGGATCGGGAGGTTCTCGTCCATGAACAGGCTCAAGACGCTTCTCCTGCTCGCTGCCCTGACGGGGCTCCTGCTGTTCGCGGGCCAGGCGGTCGGCGGACGCGCGGGGCTCACGATCGCGCTCGGCATCGCCCTCGTCATGAATTTCACCAGCTACTGGTTCGCCGACCGGATCGTGCTTCGGATGTACGGAGCGAAAGAGGTCTCCGAGGCCGAGGCCCCACGCTTCCACGCCCTCGTCCGCCGTCTCGCGGAGCGGGCGGGAATCCCCATGCCCAAGGTCTACATCATTCCCGAGGAAGCCCCCAACGCGTTCGCGACGGGCCGGAATCCTGAGCACGCGGCCGTCGCGGCCACGGAGGGCCTGCTCCGCCTCCTCACGGAAGACGAGATCGCGGGCGTCATGGCCCACGAGCTGGGTCACGTGAAGAACCGCGACACGCTCATCATGACCGTGGCGGCAACGCTCGCGGGCGCGCTGGGCTTCATCGCCCAGATGGGGATGCTCTTCGGCGGCTCGCGCGACGACGACGAGGCCCCGAGCCCCATCGGCGCGATCGGGGCGATGCTCCTCGCGATGTTCGCGGCGCCTCTCATCCAGATGGCCATCTCGCGCTCTCGCGAGTTCCTGGCCGACGAGGCGGGCGCCGCCGTGAGCGGCAACCCTCTCGCGCTCGCGAGCGCGCTCCGCAAGCTGGAGGGCTGGAAGCGGGAGGTCCCGATGCATCACGGCTCCCCCGCGACCGCTCACCTCTTCATCGTCAACCCGTTCGCGGGAGGCGGTCTCGCGAGCCTCTTCTCGACGCACCCTTCCACGGCCGCGCGCATCGAGCGCCTGGAGGCGATGGCCTCGTCCCGCGGGCCCGCGCCGGCGATGGCCGATCCGTTCGGGCAGGACCGCTTCCGGCGCGTCTGAATCCCACACACGACCTCCTTCTATTTCAGCGGTCCGTGGATAAAATCCGCCCGCCAAAGAGGGAGGAACGATGTCTTCACTTTCATCAAGGTGGAAGTCCGTCCGGCTGGGCTTCGTCCTGGCCACGAGCCTGGCTCTCCTCGAGGGGCCGGCGCTCGCCCAGAGCTCCACGGGAACCGTGTCGGGAACCGTCGTCGACGAGAGCGGAGGCGTGCTGCCCGGCGCCACCGTGACGGCGAAGAACGTCGGGACGGGAGCCAGCCGGACCGTCGTGTCGGGTGGGTCTGGCGGGTTCACGTTCGCGCTCCTCCCGGTGGGGACGTACGACGTGAGCGCCAATCTGTCCGGCTTTGCCGTGGCCCGGACACCCAACGTCAAGGTCGACATCGGCGGCGACGTCACCCTCAGGCTCACCATGAAGCTCGCGGGCGTCACCGCCGACGTCGTCGTTTCCATGGAGGCGCCGCTCATCGAGACGACCCGCAGCCAGGTCTCGAGCGTCGTCAACGAGAAGCTCATCACGAACCTCCCCACGAACGGCCGCAACTTCATCGACTTCGTCCTCACGACGCCGGGTGTCGTGAAGGACGTGAGGCTCGGCGACATCTCCTTCGCCGGGCAGCGCGGCACGCTCAACAGCCTCGTCGTGGACGGCGCCGACAACAACAACACGTTCTTCGGCCAGGCCCTCGGACGCACGGGCTCGGGCCGCGCGCCGTACCAGTTCAGCCAGGACGCCGTGGCCGAGTTCCAGGTGAACTCGAACGCCTACTCGGCCGAGTACGGCCGCGCCGGCGGCGCCGTGATCAACGTCGTCACGAAGTCGGGCACGAACGACTTCCACGGCACCGGCTTCTACTTCTACCGCGACAAGAGCCTCAACGCGAACGACTACATCAACGTCATCAACGGCCGCGTGAAGAGCCCGTACCACTTCGACCAGTTCGGGGCGAGCCTCGGCGGCCCGATCCTCCAGGACCGGCTGTTCTTCTTCGCGAACTACGACGGCCAGCGCAACACCATTCCCAACCTCGTCGTCCTGGGCGTGCCGCAGGGCGGCTACCCCACCGACGCGGCCAGCCAGGCCGGCCTCGCGACGCTCCGGACGAAGGCCGATTCGTGGGAGCGCGCGCAGGACCAGGACGTTTTCCTCCTCAAGGTCGACGCCGAGCTCGGCAAGACGCGCGTCTCGATGCGCTACAACCGCCAGTCGTTCACGGGCCAGAACTTCGAGAACGGCAGCATCACGAACGCGCAGGAGCACACGGGCAACTCCAACGTCGCGACCGACACGCTGTCGGCGAACGTCTCCTCGAGCTTCTCCCCCGTTCTCTACAACGAGCTGCGCGGCCAGTACGCCAAGGACAAGCAGCCGGGGCAGGCCAACAGCGCGAACCCCGAGGCCGTGATCCGCCAGGGCGGCACGACGATCCTCACCATCGGCCGCAACTTCTTCAGCCCGCGCGAGACCACGATCGACCGCTTCCAGGTGGCTGACACGCTCACGCTGCTGCTCGACCGGCACACGCTCAAGGCCGGCTTCGACTACAACCAGGACGACATCCTCAACTTCTTCCCCGGCAACTTCTCGGGCTCCTACACGTTCAACTCCCTCGCCGGCTTCAACGCGGGCCGCCCGGATTCCTACGTCCAGGCTTTTGCCGGCGCGGGCACGACGGGCGCGACGACGAACCCCGATCTGAAGGAGCTCGCGTTCTTCGTCCAGGACGAGTTCCGGCTCTCCTCGAAATTCACGATCAACGCCGGGCTCCGCTACGACCGCACGAGCATCGCGCAGCCCAGCGTCCAGAACCCCGACGCGCAGGCGCTGGCCGCGGGCATCGACACGAAGACGATCCACGAGGACACGAACAACTGGGCGGCCCGGCTCGGCTTCGCGTTCTCCCCGGCCGACAGCGGCCGCACCGTGATCCGCGGCGGCTACGGCCTCTTCTACGGACGCGTTCCGGCCATCATGATCGGCACCGCTCACAGCAACAACGGCATCAACGTGCAGACGATCACGTACACGCAGGCCCAGCTGCCGGCCTGCCTCACCTACCCCGCGAACTTCGGAGCCAGCTGCGCGCCGCCCACGGCCGCGCCTCCCAAGCCCACGATCTTCTACTTCGACCGGGACTTCCAGAGCCCGCGCGTGCAGCAGGCCAGCCTCGGCTTCGAGCAGGGCCTGACCGACCAGCTCGCCGTCTCGATCTCGGCCCTCCACGTGAAGGCCGACAACCTCTCCCGCTCGATCGACACGAACTTGAGCGCCTTCACCACGCAGACCCTGGTGAACGATCAGGGCCAGTCGTTCAGCGTGAAGAGGTACGACGCGACGCGCCCGTACACGAACTTCGCGCGCACCATCGCGTTCCAGAGCTCGGCCGAGAGCGAGTACAACGGCGCCTCCCTCGAGCTGAAGAAGCGCTACGGCAGCCACTGGCAGGGCAGCCTCTCGTACACGTACAGCAAGGTCATCGACACCAAGCCCGACGCCACCGCCGTCGTCCCCGGCGGCAGCGACGACACGAAGTACATCCAGGATCCTCTGAACATCGACGGCGACCGTGCCGTTGGCGACAACGACGTGACGCACCGCGTGGTGCTCTCCGGCGTTTGGGACCTCGACTACTTCAAAGGCAGCGGCTTCGCCTCGAAGTACCTGCTCTCGGGCTGGTCGCTCGCCGGCATCTTCAGCTACGCGACGGGCCAGCCCTACACGCCCACGGTCGCGGCGGCAGGCACGCTCTCGCCGGACCTCAACAACGACGGCAACCGCAA
Organism: uncultured Holophagales bacterium; assembly: GCA_964643185.1. GTDB lineage: Bacteria > Acidobacteriota > Thermoanaerobaculia > UBA5066 > UBA5066 > JAEUQS01. The sequence continues at coordinate 1,752 of CAZXSG010000080.1, read as the reverse complement.
CAACGACCGCGCGCCCGGCTTCTCACGCAACTCCTTCCGCCTCCCGGCGCAGATGTCGCTGGATCCGCGCATCACGAAGACGTTCGACTTCGGCGCCGTGCGCCTGCAGCTCATCGGCGAGGCCTTCAACCTCCTCAACCGCGCGAACGTGAGCGGTGTCCGCACCGTCTACTACACGTACCAGAACGTCGGCACGACCCCCACGCTCGTCAAGCAGTCGAGCTTCGGCACGGCCACGGCGTCCTCGGGCCCGCGCATCGTCCAGCTCGCGGCCAAGGTGATTTTCTAGGAGCGAACCCCGCGCGCCGGGAGAGCACTCCCGGCGCGTACGATGCGGGCCCATATGGAAACGACGGCGCGCCCGCACGACGACCCGGAATCCCACCGGCTCACCGAGGACCGCCTCCGCCTCAAGAACTGGAAGCGCTGGGGCCCCTACCTCGCCGAGCGGGCCTGGGGCACCGTGCGCGAGGACTACAGCAAGGACGGCGCGGCCTGGGACTATTTCCCTCACGACCACGCCCGGTCCCGCGTGTATCGCTGGAACGAGGACGGGCTCATGGGCTTCTGCGACCGCCAGCAGTACATCTGCTTCGCGCTCGCGCTCTGGAACCGCAAGGACCCCATCCTCAAGGAGCGGCTCTTCGGCCTCGCCGGGCCCGAGGGGAACCACGGCGAGGACGTCAAGGAGCTCTACTACTACCTCGACTCCACACCCACCCACTCCTACATGCGGTCGCTCTACAAGTACCCGCAGCGGGCCTACCCGTATGCGGAGCTCGTGCACGGCAACCGGAACCGCGATCGCAAGGCCCCCGAGCTGGAGCTCCTCGACACCGGCATCTTCGACGACGACCGCTATTTCGACGTGGACGTCGAGTACGCCAAGGCCTCTCCCGAAGACCTCCTCGTGCAGATCACCGTGTGGAACCGCGGCCCCGAGGCCGCGCCGCTCGACCTCCTGCCCACGCTCTGGTTCCGCAACACCTGGTCTTGGGGCAGCGACTCGCGCAAGCCCCGCGTGAAGCGCCTCGAAGACTCGCGACACGGCCCGGCGATCCACATGTCCCATCGCTACTACGGCGAGCGTCACCTCCACGCCGAGGGCGCGGACGACTTCCTGTTCACCGAGAACGAAACCAACCGCAAGCGGCTCTGGAACGTCGAGAACGAGAGCCCTCACGTGAAAGACGCGTTCCACGAGTACCTCGTGCACGGCCGCGAGGACGCCGTGAACGCCGCGGGCTTCGGAACGAAGGCTGCCGCGCTCTACCGCCTCGACGTGCCCGCGCACGGGGCGCGCACCGTGCGGCTGCGCCTCACGCCGCCCTCGGCCGAGGGGCCGGCGCCGTTCGACGATTCGTTCGAGGAGGCGCTCCGGAAGAGAAAGGCCGAGGCCGATCAGTTCTACGCTCACGTCGTCCCATCGGACCTCACGACCGACGCGAAGAACGTCATGCGGCAATCCTTCGCCGGGCTCCTGCAGAGCAAGCAGTACTACGCCTACGACGTCAGCCGCTGGCTGAAGGGCGATCCCGACGAGGCCGCTCCGCCGGCCGAGCGCCTCAAGGGCCGGAACCGGGAGTGGACGCACCTCTTCAACGCCGACGTCATCTCCATGCCCGACAAGTGGGAGTACCCGTGGTACGCGGCCTGGGATCTCGCGTTCCACTGTCTGCCTCTGTCGCTCGTGGATCCCGACTTCGCCAAGCAGCAGCTCATCCTGCTGCTCCGCGAGTGGTACATGCACCC
>CAZXSG010000079.1:0-9954 GCA_964643185.1 uncultured Holophagales bacterium | reverse complement strand
ACCGTGCCGCTCACTGAGGGCGCGAACGCCGTCCGAGCCCACGCGGAAGACCTGGCGGGCAACGTCGCGGACTCGAACACGCTGGGCCCCGAGCTCGACACCACTCCCCCCGCGGTGGCGTTCTCGGGCGTGGGCCTGGCGGCCAACGCCTGCGCCGCGGGCGGCGCGCCCCTCACCGTTTCGGGAACCTACGGCGACGTGCACCCAGCCACCTCGAACGCGATCGCGCTCGAGCTGCGGCCCGCGGGCGGCGGCGCACCGACCAGCGTTCCTGTGACGCTCGATGCATCGGGCCGTGCGTTCACGGCGCCCGGCGTCGTCCTCGGCACGGTGGACGGCACGGCGATTCTCATCGCGACCGCGACGGACGGTGCCGGCAACAGCGCCAAGGCCGTGTTCTCGCAGCGTGTGGACGCGACCACGCCCACGGTGCGCATCGTGCTCGACGGCGCGACGTTCCCCGGCAGCGGCATCGGCGAGGTGCCCGGCTCGTCGCCCACACTCCTCAACCGCACGCTCCTGCCGCGCGCCGAGGTGGACGACGGCTCCGAGGCCGCCCCGCCCGTCGCGGTCATGACACTCGACGGATCGCCGTACGCACCCGGCACGCCCATCGAGGCGGAAGGCGAGCACACGCTCGTGGCCCGCGCCACGGACTGTGCTGGGCATCTCGGCGCGGCGAGCGTGAGGTTCTTCATTGACCGCACGGGTCCTCGCCTCCTCACCACGACGCCGGCCGAGGGCGCTCTCTCAGGCCAGCCCGTGGCGACGTTCTCGGGCACGGCCGACGTGGACCTCGCCTCCGCGAAGCTCAACGGCGTGCTCGCGTCCGTGACCGGACCGGCGTTCACGCAGACGCCCTTCCCGTGGAAGGAAGGCACGAACGCCGTGCGCATCGAGCTGGCCGACGCCGCCGGCAACGTGACCGCCTTCGACCGCACGTTCCGCGTGAAGACGCTCGGGCCGTCCATCGAGATCCTGGAATCGGGCGTGCCGCTCGCGACGGGCGCGCTCTTCTACCGCACCGTCACGCCCGCGTTCCGGTCGAACGACCCCGCCGCGCAGATCGCGGCCCAACTCGACGGCGTGGCGTTCACCCCGGGGACTGTCGTGAGCACGCCAGGGGAGCGCACGCTCCAGGCCACGGCGACTGACGAGGCCGGCCACACCGCTTCGAACTCCGTGACGTTCCGGATCGACCTGAGCGCACCGCCCACCGTGGACATCACGAGCCCGCTCGAGGGCGCGATCCTCCCGAACCCCACGACGCCCGTCACCGGCACGGCAGGGGCGTCGGTGACGCAGGTGTCCGTGAACGGCGTTCCGGCTACCGGCACCACGAGCTGGAACGCGCCAGCGGTTCCTCTCGACCTCGACGTGCCCAACGACCTCCGCGCCGTGGCCCGCGACGCCACGGGCCGTACGGCCACGGCCGTGCGCACGGTGCTCTCACGCTCGGGCGGGCCAAAGGTCGTGCTCATCGAGCCCGTGGACGCCACGCGCACGAACCGGCGCAAGATCGACGTCGCGGGCGCGGTGGTAGGCGGCGCGCCCTTCACAGCCAACGGAACAGTGACCGTGGCCCCTCAGGGCGCGGCTCCGCTCACGGTGCCGCTCGACCCGACGGGCGCATTCCGCGCGAAGGACGTTCCGCTCCAGGAAGGCACCACGAGGATCGAGGTGTCGGCCACGGACGCGCAGGGCCGCACCGGAACGGCGGCGGTCAACGTCGTCACGGACTTCACGGCCCCCGCCATCGCGCTCACTGTGGACGGTCAGGCCGTCTCCGACGGGGCCACGTACGCGCGAGCGGTGACGGTCCACGTCGAGGTGACGGATGCCGGCGGCGCGCTGCCGCCCTCCGTGCGCCTCAACGGAGAGCTGCTCCCGGTGGCTGGGCTGTCGATCGACATTCCGCTCCAGGCCGCGGGCGGCTACGTGGTCGCGGTGATCGCGCGGGACCAGGCAGGGAACGAAACACGCAGCGAGCGGAGCCTGCTCGTGGACCTCGGCGGCTGCGGCCTCGCGGACCTCACGCCCGAATCCGGCACGGTGATCGCGAGCAACCGCGTCACGCTCCGGGGACGCGTCGGCAGTGCGGCGAGCGTGACGATCCGCGTTCCGAACCCGGGCTCCGTGCCCGTGACGTACGCGGACTATCCCGCGACCGTGGCCGACGGCACGTTTGCGAGCGCGGATGTGCCGCTCCCGGCGGACGGCGACAACGCGCTGCAGATCGTTTGCACCGACCGCTCCGGCACGGCGCACACCGAGACGCTCGTGCTCCATCGCGTCTCCGGCGCGGGCCCGACGATCACGATCACGTCTCCCGCGAATGGCGCGTTCGTTTCGACGCCGGGCGTGACCATCACGGGCAGCGTCTCCGATCCGGCTGCGAAGCTCACTGTGAACGGCCTCGACGTGCCGCTCACGAACGGAATGTTCACGAAGACGGGCTTCCCGCTCGCCGAGGGCCCCAACGTGCTCAGCGCGCGCGCCGTGGACGCGGCGAGCCGCGTGGGCGAAGCGCGCGTCGTGGTGCACCGCGACACCGCGCCGCCGCAGCTCGCGATCACGAGCCCGCAGGCGAACCCGGTCTTTGGCGCGAGCGGGCTCTCGGGCCTCTCCGTCGACGTGAGCGGCGTGGTGGACGTGTTCGGCGAGCCCAACCTCCAGTCCGTCTCCGTGCGGCTGAACGGCGGCGCGCCGATCGTGGCGACGGTGGACGCCGACAGCGGAGTCTTCCGTGCGACGGTGGACGTCGTCGTGGGTCCGGCGGCGGCAACGCACGTCGTGACGGTGACGGCGACCGACGCGCTCGGACAGGCGAACGTCCCGGCCGCGCAGGTTTCCTTCAGCGTGGATCCGCTCGGGCCGAGCATCCTCCTCACCACCCCGCGCGACCTCGTCCGCTTCACCGAATCCGCGTCCAGCGTGGCGGCGCAGGGCGCGGCGCGCGGTGCGGCGGGCTCCGTCGTGAGCCTCAACGGGCAGGGCATCGACGGCGTCTCCTTCAATGAGCCCGGTCCGGACGGCCGGTCCAGCAAGCCGTTCGCGGGCGCGCAGCCGCTCCCCGCGGAAGACGGCAGCTTCACGCTCGTCGCGCGGGTGGACGAGCCTGGAACGGCCGGAACGGGCGGAGCCGCCGGAACACCCGGCAAGACCGCGAGCGTCCGCCGCGTGCTCGTGAACGACACGGTGGCGCCCACTGTGGTTCAGTTCGTGCCGGCGCAGGACGCGGGCGCGGCGGCGACGCTCGTGGAGCCGGACGCGCTCCTGCTCGTGCTGTTCAGCGAGCCCATCGCGAAGAGCACGCTGCCCACGGCCGACGGCCTCCTGCTGAAGAAGGTGGGGAGCACGGTCCCCGTCGCCGGCACCTACACCCTCTCGGGCAACGCCGTGGCGTTCCTCCCGGGCGCCAAGCTCGAGCCAGGGTCCGAGTACGTGTTCCGTGCGGGCGCAACTCTCGCGGACCTCTCGGCGCACCCGCTTTCCGGCCCCCAGGAAGTGCGCGTGAAGGTCGCCCTCTCACCGACAGACAGCGCGCCCCAGCTCGACGCGCTACCCGCGATCATCTGCCAGACGACGCTCCGGGTCACGGGCCGCAGCGTGCCCGGCGCGCTCGTGCGTCTGCGCGACGACGACCTGGCGTTCAGCGCCTACGCGGACCAGGCGGGTGTCTTCGCCATCGACCTGCCGATCTCGGGGAACGGCTATCACCTGCTGCGCGTCGTGAACGTCTCGCGCGACGGGCAGTCGACGGGCGCGGCGGCCACGGCGCTCGTGCGTGTGGACTGCAGCGCGCCGCGCGTGGTCTCGGCCACGTTCGATCGCGTCGCGGGGCTCGTGCGCGTGGACTTCTCGGAGCCGCTGGACGCGCCGACGGTGCAGGTGGGCGCCGAGACGTCGTCGGTGCGCGTGTCGAACGGCGAGACGATGGGCAGCCCGGCCGAGGCCGCGACGCTCACGCTCGACGCGGGCGCGCGGGGTCTGACGCTCCAACTCTCGACGGCGACGGACGCGTTCTGGCGCGGGCGCGCGGTGCGGCTCGAGGTGCGGCCGCCCGCGGCGGATCCGCGTGGCAACCCCATCGCCGCGTTTTCCACGCTGTTCTATCCGGGCGCGGGTCCAGGCGATCTCTCCGGCAGCTTCCTCTCGGGTGAGGTGTACGACGACGAGAGCGGCCGACCGCTCGCGAACGCGCTCGCGCGGCTCTTCACGTCCACGGCGGCGCTGCCCGGAACCGGCGCTGCAGGGCAAGAGGGAATGCCCGTCGCCACAGGGCAGACCGAGGCGCGTGGGCGCTACGGGCTCGCGGGCGACGTCCCCGCGGGCCGCTACGTGCTCGTGCTCGAGAAGCCGGGCCACACGCGGGTGCTGCGCCGCTTCGCGCTCGAGCCGCAGACGGGCGCCGTGCCGTTCGATGCGCGCCTCACGCCGCTCGCGGCCGCCGCGGCAACGCCTTACGCCCCGCCCGCGTCCTACACCACGGAAGTCCCGTCCACGCTACTGAAGCTGGACCTCGCGGCGAGCGCGCTCGCGGGTCCGGATCCGCTGAGCGTGCGGCTCACGGCGCTTTCGGGTCAGGGTCTGCCGGAGCTGCTGCCGCTCGGCTACACGCCGCTCGCGGCGGCCGAGGTGCGGCTCGAGAATGCGGGCGCCGCGCTTTCGGAGGCGGCGCCGTTCGCACCGGGCACGGCTTTCCTCACGCTGCCGCTCCGCCAGGCTCCCGACGTTTCCGCGCAGCTCCTGGCGGCGCGGTACGACACGGCCACGGGACAGTGGCTCACGCTGCCGCTGCCGCAGCGGTCCACGGGTGCCGATGGCGTGGTGCGGGCTCGCGTCGAGCTGTACGGTCCTGGTGCGGTGGCGGTGCTCCTGGCCGACGCGGATCCCACGATCCGTCCGCCGCAGGCGCCCACGCAGACGGGGCAGCCGCTCGCGGGGAGCACGCTTCCGGCCACGATTCCCGCGCTCACGGGCGCGCTGAGCCTGGATCCGCCCACGGTGCCGCCCACGGGGCGGTCGACGGCGAAGGTCGTCGCACGGTCGGGCGATGGCACGTCGCCATGGCCGAGCGGGCTCGCGGTGCAGGCGTTCCTCGACGAGAAGCTCGTGCTCGCGACGGGTGAAGAGGTGTTCGAGGCGCCGTTCGCGGCGGACCTGGTGCTCTACCACTACCCGCTCACGCCGGCGGAGCAGGGCACGGCGACGGCCGCGGTCGCGGGCGCCGCGTTCTTCCGCGTTTCGCCGAGCGAGCGCGCGGCGCAGGAGCGGCTGCAGTCGGGCTTCGAGAACATCCGGCTGTTCGCGTTCCCGAGCGAGATCGAGCGCGGACAGATCCTCGGGCCGCAGGGCGGCAGCATCGCCGGGACCGACGGCGTGGAGCTGACGGTGCCCGAGGGCGCGCTCGGACGGCGCACCATCGTGAAGGCGCGGCTCCTCACCACGGCCGAGCTCGCGAGCTACGCCGCGCCCGAGGGCTTCACGCTCGTCACGGCCGTCAAGGTCGAGCTGGAAGGGCAGACGCTCGCGCGGCAGGCCACTCTGCGGCTCAACGTCCCGCAGGGCACGCCAGCGGATGCGGCGGGGGATCCACGTCTCGTGCTCGCGCGGTTCGTGGAGCAGCCCGCGGACGGGCGGTCGTCGTACGCGGGGATCGTCGCGCGCGGGCAGCGCCAGGCGGCGCAGGGAAGCGTGCCCGAGAAGGTCACGTACGCGCCGGAGGGTGGTGCGTCGACGCTGCCGCTCGCGGGTCTCGTCGAGGAAGGCATCTACCTCGTCCTCCGCGCGACGGCGTCGCTGGGTTGGGCCACGGGCCTCGTGAAGCACGAGAGCGGGGCCGGCGTCACGAACAGCCGCGTCTCGAGTCCCGGAATCGGCACGCGCGATCTGAGCGTGCCCGGCGGCCGCTACGCGTCCGCGGTGTTGGCGGGGGCGAGCCGGGTCGTCGAGGCGCTGCATCCCATCAACGACGAGCGCGGCAGCGAAACGCTCGCCACGGTCGGCATCGGCGAGGTCGTCCAGCGGGACATCACGATCCATCCCCAGGGTCCCACGATCATCAGCAGGCAGCCGGCCGACGGCGCCACGGGCGTCCCGATCGGGTCGGTGGTGTCGTTGACGTTCAGCGAAGCGCTCGATCCGTCCAGCATCGGGCCGTCCACGTTGACGGTGGAGATCGCGAACGCCGCCGGCGCACCCAGCGGAGCTTCAATTCAGGGGACGGTTTCGCTTGCCCCGGGCGGCTCGACGGTCGTGTTCCAGCCGTCCCACCCCTTCCCGCCCGGCCGCCGAATGGTCGCAACGTTCGCGAGTCCCGTGAGAGATGCGGGTGGCAACCCGTTCCAGGGTGCTTTACCAGACGCCTGGCGGTTCACGACCTCGGTCGCAGTGACCTACGGGGGGCAGGTCGACGCGTCGAAGATCCGCATCCTTCTCCCTCAGAACGGTACGGCGCAGATCGTCGGCGCGCCGGGATCCTTGCCTCTCTCTCAGGGCATTCCGTGGACCGTGACGGTCGAGCTCGAGGGCGTCTCGTGCCCCTCCCAGACCTCGGTTCCTGCAGATCCTCAGGGGGCATTCACGATCATCGCGGGATGCCCTCCAACGAGCCCGGTCACGATCTCTTCACGTGTCTACCTGAAGGTGTTCGACCCATCGGGTCAGACGGCAGAGCGATTCAGGCTCGGCCCGTTCGTGGCACCGGACGGGCGAGGCTTCGTCGCGCAGCCCGGCGAGCAGACGATCTATCGGACGGCGCAGGGCATCGAGGTCACGGTCCCCAGCGACGCCTTTGAGGCGGCGACGCTTGTCACCGTCGAGAATCTCCCGCCGGCAAACTTGCCCGTGCCAATTCCCGCCGGGATGGCTTTCGCGGCGCACGTCGACGTGCGATTCGATGGGAAGGCCAGATCATCCTTGCGAATCAAGGTCCCCACCGATGCCAGCGCACCTGTGGGCTCCCTGGTGCTCGGCGGCTCACCGCTGGAGCTTCCATGGGGCAAGAGACTCAAGATTCTCACGTTCGGACGCATCATCGAGGCCGCGGGTCAGAAGTACGTCAGTAATCACGAGGAAGACCAGCCCGGAATCTCCTCGTCCGTCTCCGGTCGACAGACGCTGGCGGTACCGCGTCAGCTCCTGCGTTCGATCGTGCAGGAGATCAGTTCGCGGGCCCAGGCCATCTTCCTGGTCGAGGCGGGGCTGCAACTGTCCCTCGCCGTCGGGCAGGTGGAGCCTTCGCTCGTCACGCAGAACCTCGCGATCCTGTTCAACAAATTCGCCGAGGCTTGGGTGTACCTCCCGGAGGCCCACGACTGGGACGGTCACTACCTCCTCCCGGTCATCATCGGCTCGCCTCTTTCGATCGTCGCGCGCAACCGCTCGACGGGCTGGCAGATCACGACCTGGGAGCACGCTCCCGTCATGGGCCCCGTGGGGACCGTTCTGGAGGTTCCTCAGATCGCTCCCGGCGGCCCAGTAACACCGCCCAGGCTCATCGATGTGGCGCCCTTCCAGCTCATCCGCGTGCAACCGAGTGAAGGTTGCACCGTTCTCAGGCTCGAGCTGAAGGCCTGCCTCTCGGCAACGGCTGTCCTGTCGCTCGAACCAACCGATTCCAGTGCGTATCCGCTGCCTGAAGGTACGCGAGTCGTCCTCTACGATCTCGCAGCCGGTTCGCGCTCACCGAGCGGTCTCGTGACCTCGAGCGGTTCCTTCCTCCCACCGGTGCTCACTGTGACACCGCAAAGCGACCTGGTAGCCATCGTTTTACAGGGAGACCTCGAGCCCGATCAGCTCCGGAGGATCACTTTCGACTTCGAGCGTGCCGTTGTCGTCACCCCCAGCATGCTGCCGGCCTTCGGGCTCCGGAGCTGCGCGCTCGCACCGCCGCACGCATGCCAGGACCTGGATGTGACGCTCGAGCCGGTCGAGGGGACGCCTACGTCGCGTGTCACCGTCGTGCCTTCTGCCAGCCTCGGAAGGGGCCAGGAGCTGACCCTGAGCTTCGATCACCGGCGAATCCTCGCAGCCGCACTCCCTGTAGGCCAGGCCCCGGCCTACCCGGCGTCGCACCCGAGAGAGTTCGTCTTCAGAACCCGGGTCGGGAGCACATCGACCGTCGGTGACACCGCTCCAGGAAGCCTCGCGCTCGGCGACACGGACGATGCCCGGGACCTCATCAAGCTCGGAAACGTGCTCCTCGTCGCGAGCGCTGGCGGCCGGATCGTCGCGCTCGACACCTCGGATCCCAGAAGGCCCGTGGCGTTCGCGGAGAGCACTCCGAGAGTCGACGATGTTCGCTCTCTCGCGACGGACGGTCACAACCGCGTCTTCTACGCGAGCGCACTGGGCGCCAGCTGGTCGATCCGCGCCATTCGCCTCGAGGACGTGAGGAAGGCGAATTTCGGAGGGACGACAGCCTGCACGTCGCCCAGCCCGCTCGGAGTTCCCTGTTTCGAGGCCGTGGTCGGGGGCGCCCGGACGTCTTTCACTCTCGGAATCGCGAACGGCCTTCTGGGAAGCGAGTTCCTCTCGGTGGCCGGGGGGCTGCCCTCGGGCACCCCTGCCTCGTTGGAGGTCGTCGTTTCCGACGACATTCTGCCCTCCCAAGAGATGCGCTCGTTCTTCGAGCAGCATGCGGACTCTGGTCTGTTCGACGACCTGACGCCCGACGCCGAGGGTATCTACACGTTCGACGTCCGGCTCGACACCGCGGGACGCAGGGCCAGCCGGGGGTTCGCCAACAACCCCAACTTCTTGCAGTGCTCGGGATCCGACGGAGAAGAGGAATGGGATCGATACCAACGTGCCACGATCGACAACCTCACGACGGGACAGAGCTTCTCGTTCGATGTTGCCAACCCGTGGTCGCAGGGCCCCACGCCGTCGGGAGAGATCTGCGTTCCGTACACCCCAGGCGGTGGAGCCTGCAAGGCCCCGGGGATTCGCGCCCGCCGAGGCGACCAGCTCAGGATCCGATACAACCTGAGGACTCTGGCCTATGTGGCCCTGGTAGGCGGAGGGGTCACGGTCGTCGACATCAACCGCTTCTATCGGACCCCCCTCCCGCCCAGCGGCGGAGCAACGCAGACGAACAAGGGTGAGTGCGGCCGGCGTCTCGGGCTTCTGCAGGGGCAGGACACCGTACTACAGGGCTGCCCACAGGCGCAGCAGTCCCTGGATGCGGCTCCGAGGCCTCCAGACGCTCTCTATCTGACCCCGAGCCTCGCGGTTCTAAACTCCGGAGACGGTTCTGTTCTCAACCCGGCCGAGGTCGACGTGTATTCGGTCCTGACGCACTACGGCCTCTTCCATTCCTGGGCCGACGGCGCGTCGCCCGGCGCACTCACACTCGTCGAGAAACCACAGGTCGTCGGGGAATGCCGGCCTTGCCTCGGGGCCGCGACCGGCGACTCACAGGTTAGATCCACCTTCAGAGCCGTCGCGGTCGCGCGCAACGCTGAGTGGGCTTCGCGAGGGGTCCGAGGCTCCTTCGATGTTCCCGTTCTGCCGCATCCGGACCCTCCGTACTCGTCATCGAATCCACCCGGCAGGACCTTCCAAGGCGTGTTCTCGACGCCTCCGCCCAATACACGGCCCCAGTTGGTCGAAGGCGATCTTCTCGTCGTGTCGCTGGGGTTGGGCGGCATCCTGGTTTACGACATCACCGGCCGGCAGATGAGCCGCCCCATCGGTCGCTTCTCCAGACCCGGCGTGAGCTATGACCGGCTTCAGGTCGATGAGCGGCGGAACCGCTTGCTGGCCGGTGGCTTCGACGGCAACACGCCCGTCATCGACATCTACGATCTCTCGAGACCGGAGGGACCCTCGCCAGCGGCGAATGCGGACGACCCTCGGCTCCTGATGAGCTTGCGCGACGTGCCCTGGAGAACCAACCGGGTCGCGTTCGACGACAGTGGTACGGGTCTTCTTTACACCTGGGGTTCG
>CAZXSG010000078.1:0-9994 GCA_964643185.1 uncultured Holophagales bacterium | reverse complement strand
GTGTGCCAGCAACTGTAGCTCGATTTCCATGACGCGGGCAGCCCGCGGCTGGTGTACCACGGCGTGCGCGGCGTGACCCGGGCCGTGGGCCTCGGCCTCGCCGCCGCGCTCTCCCGGCTGACGCCGTTCCTCGACCCCTCCGATTCATCGCCCCGGCGGGAGGCGCTCCTGGCCGCGCTCAATGGAGTGCTGGGCGACTACCTCGCAGAGACGGGCAGTCCGCTCGCGATTCCCATGGCTTTCCGCGTCGACGGGCGGCCCCTCGCGCTCGAGAGGCCGGCCCTCACGAAGGCGATCCCAGTGGCGGGAGACCGCGTGCTCGTTCTGATCCACGGCCTCTGCATGGGCGATCTGCAGTGGCAGCGGGACGGGCACGACCACGGGAAAGCGCTCGCGCGGGATCTCGGGTTCACGCCCGTGTACCTCAACTACAACACCGGCCTCCGGATCTCGACGAACGGACGCGAGCTCGCAGCGCAGCTCGAACGCCTGGTCGCGGAGTGGCCCGTCCCGGTTCGCGAGCTCGTGCTCGTGGGGCACAGCATGGGCGGGCTCCTCTCCCGTAGCGCGCTGCACGCCGCGGAGCTCGAGCGTCACCAGTGGCCGGCGCGGCTGACGAAGGTCGCCTTCCTGGGCACGCCCCACCACGGCGCGCCCCTCGAACGCGCGGGGAACTGGGTCGTGATCCTCGGCTCGATCAGCCCGTACTCGGCGCCCATCGCGCGGCTGGGCCGGATCCGCAGCTCGGGCATCAAGGACCTCCGTCACGGCAACCTTCGCGACGAGGACTGGCAGCGCCCCGAGCGGGATCACACCCACGACCCGAGAGCGCCGATGCCTCTTCCCGAGGGCCCTGCGTTCTTCTCGGCCGCGGCGACGAAACAGAAGAGCCCCGGGACGAGACCGCCCGGCGATGGCCTCGTCTCCGTGAAGAGCGCCCTTGGCCACCACGAAGACGGCGCCCGCGCCCTGTCGATCCCCGAAGAGCGCACCGCCGTGTTCCACGGCCTCGACCATTTCGGGCTCCTCAGCAGCCGCGAGGTGTACGACCGTCTTCGGCTCTGGCTCGGCGGCGACTGAAGCGGTCGTGAGCGGCTCGCGTGCCACCGGCTTCCTGAAGCTCGTTTTCGCTCTGGCGCTGACCCTGTGCGGGGCGCGAGTCGCCGCGCTGGACCCTTCTCGCCCGCTGCCTCTCTACCACCTCGACGTCTATCGCGACGGGCTTCCCCAGTACACGGTGCGCGCGATCCTCCAGACCAGCGACGGCTACCTCTGGCTCGGGACGTTCGAAGGGCTCGTGCGGTTCGACGGCACGCGCTTCGACGTCTTCAACGAGACGAACGTTCGCGGCGTGCCCTCCGTGCGCACCTGGCGCGTGAGCGCGCTCGCGGAGCAGCCCCGGGGCACGCTCTGGATCGGCACGAGCGGAGACGGCCTGCTGCGTTATCGCGGCGGCACGTTCACGTCGTTCGGACAGGCCGAGGGGCTCACCGATCCCAACGTGACCGGCCTCTTCGCGGCCCGGGACGGCACGCTGTGGATCGGAACCGCGAAGGGGCTCGTGCGCTACCGGGACGGGCGCTTCGAGCTTCTGGAAGGGCCGAACGCGGGCACGGATCGCGCGGGCGCTGCGAAGAACGCGGGGGCCGCGGTGGCCATGAGCGCGGCGGCCTTCGACCCCAGCGTGACGAGCATCCGCGGCCTCGCCCAGGACCGCGCCGGGATCGTCTTCGCGGGCTCGGGGGCTGGTGTCCACCGCGTCGACGGCTCGCGGCTCGTGCCCTGGCCCCTGCCGCAGCGCCCGGGGATACCGGTCTCTCCCGCCGTCGAGTCGCTCTTCTTCGCGAAGGACGGCGCGCTCCTCGTCGCCACGACGCTCCACGGGCTCGTCCGCGTGAATGGAGACCAAGCCGAGGTGTTCGGAACGGCCCAGGGGCTGCCCGTGCCGACCGTGGTCGCCGTTCTCGAGGACAGCCGCGGCACCGTGTGGATGGCGACGCTCCCGGGCGGCCTGGCCCGGATCGCGAACGGTCGCGTCGAGACGCTCGACCGCTCGCTGGGCCTCGTGAGCAACTCGCTCCGCTCGATCGCCGAGGACCGCGAGGGGAGCCTCTGGATCGGGACCGACCGCGGCCTCGCGCGCATCAAGGATCTCAAGTTCGCAAACTTCGGTCTCCGCCAGGGTCTCCCGGAAGACAACGTCCGCGTCATGGCCGAGACGCCCGAGGGCGATCTGTGGGTGGGCACCGAGGGCGGGGGAGTCGTGAGGTTCGATCCGCGCACGGCGACGATTCCGTACACGATCGAGGGCCTCCGCTCGGCGTTCGTGCGCTCCCTCGCCGTCGAGCCGGGCGGGGCCTTGTGGGTCGGGGCCAACGGCGGGCTCTTCCGGTTCGCTGCCGGAAAGCTCGAGGCGTTTGGCGGCGCGCAGGGGCTCCGGGGCGGCAAGGTCGACGCCGTCTCCGTGCTGAAGAGCGGCGAGGTTCTCGTCGCGACCACCGAGGCCGGCCTCCAGCGCTTTCGGAACGGGACCTTCGAGCCGCTCCTCGTGGAGGGTCACGGCCAGCCGAGGTCGGTCCGCGCGATCCTCGAGGACGCCTCCGGCGCGCTCTGGCTGGGCACGGCGGACCGGGGCCTGCTGGAGACCCGGGACGGCGCGCTCGTGAAGGTGTGGAACCGCGCGAGCGGCCTCGCCGGCGACAACGTCTTCGCGCTGAAGGAAGACGGCGGCTCCGTCCTCGTGGGAACCCACGACGGCCTCAGCCGCATCCGGGCCGGCGGGATAGCGAACGCGACGGCGTCACACGGTTTGCCGGTGAGCGCCGTCTTCCAGATCCTCGACGACGAACGCGAGGGCGGCGCGTTCTGGTTCACGTCCAACGCAGGGCTCGCGCGTGTACCGCGAGAGTCCCTCGAGGCCGTTTTCGACGGCCGCGCGACCCGGCTCGAGGCCGAGCTGTTCGGCAAGGCCGACGGAATGGGCACCGATCAGTGCAATGGCAACACCCAGCCCGCGGGCGCGAGGCTGAGGGACGGGCGCCTCGCGATCCCCACGGCGGGTGGGCTCACGCTCGTCGATCCCGGAGACCTCCATCGCAACACCGTTCCGCCGCCCGTCGTGATCACCGGCGTCGTCGTCGACGGCCGGCGGCTCGCGCCGGGCACGCACGCGCTGCCCTTTTCGAGCGAGCGCTTCGAGTTCCACTACGACGGCCTGAGCCTCCTGCAGCCCGAGCGCGTGACGTTTCGCTACCGCGTGGACGGGTTCGACCGCGACTGGGTGGACGCGGGCGCGCGCCGCGTGGCGCTCTACAACTCGCTCCCGCCGGGACACCGCACATTCCGCGTCGAGGCGCGCAACAACGACGGCGTCTGGAGCACCGCCGAGGCCACCGTGAGCTTCGATCTGCCCGCGCCGCCGTGGCGAACCTGGTGGGCCACCATCGCCTACGCCGTTCTTTCGGGGCTTTTCCTTTTCGGGATCGTCCGCGTCCGCGGACGCGTTCTCGAGAGCCGCAACGCCCTGCTCGAGCAGAAGGTCGCCGCGCGCACGGCGGAGCTCGCCGCAACTCTCTCGCAGCTCGAGATCTCGGAGGCGCGCGCGGTGGAGGCGAGCCGGGCGAAGACCGTCTTCCTCGCCAACATGAGCCACGAGCTGCGCACGCCGCTGAACGCCGTCCTGGGGTTCGCGCAGCTCCTCGAGAGGGATCCGGCGCTCTCGACGCGGAACCGCGAGGAGCTGGGGATCATCCACCGCTCCGGCGAGCACCTCCTGGGGCTCATCAACGACGTCCTCTCGCTCTCGAAGATCGAGACGGGTCACCTCGTGCGCCTCGACCGGCCCTTTCGGCTCCACGGGATGCTCCACTCCGTTCAGGACATCGTGCGGGTGAGGGCCGAGGCCAAGGACCTCGACCTCGTGTTCCGCCTGGATCCCTCGCTGCCTCAGGCCGTGCTGTCCGACGAGGGCAAGCTCCGGCAGGTGCTCATCAACCTCCTCGGCAACGCGGTGAAGTTCACCGCGCGGGGCGGCGTGACGCTCGAGGCCTCGTGGAAGGACGGCCGGGGCACGTTCGCCATCACCGACACGGGGCCCGGTATCTCCGAGGAGGACGTCGGCCGGTTGTTCCGTCCGTTCAGCCAGACGGAGACGGGCCGGCGCGCTCAGGAAGGCACCGGCCTCGGCCTCGTGATCAGCCGGCAGATCGTGCAGCTCCTGGGCGGCGACATCCGCGTGAAGAGCCGCCTCGGCGAGGGCACCACGTTCTCGTTCGACGTGGACCTCCCCGTCACGGCCGAAGCGCTCGAGCCGCCGAAAAGGAGACCCCGCGTCACGGGCCTCGCACCCGGGCAGGACCCCGTGCGCATCCTGGCCGTGGACGACGAGGCCGCGAACCGGCTGCTCCTCTCTCGGGTCCTCACGCTCGCCGGCTTCGAGGTGCGCGAGGCGGTGAACGGAGCCCACGCGCTCGAGGAAATCGCACGGTACAAGCCCCAGCTCGTGTTCATGGACATGCGCATGCCGGTGATGGACGGCCGCGAGGCGACGCGGCGGATCCGGGAGCGCGAGAAGGCGGGTGCGCAGCGCACCGTCATCGTGTCCCTCACGGCGAGCGCGCTCGAGCACGAGCGCAACGATCTTCTGGAGGGCGGCACCGACGACGTCCTGACGAAGCCGTTCGTCATCGAGGATCTCTTCGAGGTGATCGAGCGGCGGCTGGGCGTGCGCTTTCGCACGGAGGAGGAGGCCCCGGCAGCGGAGGCGGGCGCGCCGCTGGCGTTCGACCTCGCCGCGGGTCTCGTCCGGGCCGGCGGCGACGAGGTCTTCTACCGCCGCCTTCTCGCCCGTTTCGTGAGAGAGCTCGGCGAGCTCGTTCTGAACCTCCAGCAGTTGCAGAAAGCGGGTTCGACCGAAGAGCTCCAGCGAGCGCTCCACACGGCTCGCGGAAACGCGGCGACACTGGGTCTCAACCTCGTGGCCCGGGAAGTGGCCGTCGTCGAGGCCAGGTCCGGAGACGAGATGAACCTCGACGCGCTCGCCGCGGCAATCGAGAGCGCGAGGGTCGCGACGGCCCCATTCCTGAGCCAGGATGGCGGACCCGAGCGATTCGGGCCGGAAACGTTCGACCCGTCCGAGGCCCTCGGGATCATCGAACGGCTCTCCCGCCACCTCGCCACGAACGATCTGGCGTCGGCGAACGACGTCCTCGAGCTCACCGAGGTGCTGCCCGCGAGCTTCTCGCCGGCCCTCCAGGAGCTGGACGCGCACCTCGATCAGCTCGACTTCGCCGCCGCGCAAACGGCGCTCCGAGCCGTCGAGGCGCGCCTCCAGAGCTCAGATCACGCCTGACGCATCACAAGTGGCCCATCTTGCCGTTCCGGTAGTCCTCCATGGCCTGCCGGATCTCACCCTGCGTGTTCATGACGAACGGTCCGTAGCCCACGACGGGCTCGTCGATGGGCGCCCCGGAGAGGAGCAGCACCGTCGCGTCCGACCCGGCTTCGATCGACACCTCGCTGCCATTGCGATCGAGCACCGCGAGCCCGCCCTCGTCCACGGAGTCGGCGCCGTTCACGAGGCCGCCGCCGCGGAGGAAGAGCAGCGCCGTCGCGTGCCCCTCGGGAACGCGGAAGCGGGCCGTCTTCTTCGCCTCGATGCGGAGATCCCACAGGTCGATCGGTGTGAACGTGCGGGCCGCGCCCTTCGCGGTGTCGGCGTTCCCCGTGCCCGTGAACTCGCCGGCGATGACCCGCACCGTGCCCGCGCCGTTCGGGAGGGCCAGCTCGGGGATCCGCGACTTCAGGATGTCCTGGTACCCGGCCGGGGCCTTCTTGAACTTCGCGGGCAGGTTCACCCAGAGCTGCACCATCTCCATGGTGCCGCCCTTCTGCGTGAACTCGCGGCTGTGCATCTCCTCGTGCACGATGCCCGCGGCCGCCGTCATCCACTGCACGTCGCCGGGCCCGATGAGCCCGGAGTTGCCGGTGGAGTCCTTGTGCTCGACCTCGCCCTGGTAGACGACCGTGACCGTCTCGAAGCCGCGGTGTGGGTGCTCACCCACGCCGCGCGGCCGGAGCGCCGGCCGGAACTCCGCGGGGGCCGCGTAGTCGAGCAGCAGGAACGGGCTCAGCTTCGGAGCGGAGTCGTACGAGAACATCGACGCGACCGGGAAGCCGTCGCCCACCCAGTGACGGGGCGGGGCCTTCTCGACGCTGACGACGCGCTTGGAAGCCGTGTGCCTGGCGGTGTTGCTGATGGACATGGAGGGTCTCCTCGGAAGCGGCCTGAAGGGCCATCTTGGCCACCGCCCCCTCGGCCCGCGGAGGATCTCCCGGGCCGTGAATGCACTATACATTAGATAGCGGCTTCCTCGCAACAAGCTGCTTGTCGGAACGTCGACGCCTCGCTACGATGACGGCGGCGTGAAGAAGGACTCCTCTCCCCCCGATCTCGTGCTCTGTGGCCGGTTCCACAAGGCCATCGAGCTCATCGGGCGGAGGTGGACGGGGGCGATCGTGTTCCTGCTGCTCCGTTCGCGCTGCCGCTTCGCGGCCCTGCGCGCCGCGATTCCCGAGATCACCGACCGCATGCTGAGCGAGAGGCTCCAGGAGCTCGAGCGGGAGGGCATCGTGGACCGCACGGTGGTTCCCGAGACGCCGGTGCGCGTCGAATACTCGCTCACGAAGAAGGGCAAGGCCCTCGCCGCGGCGGTCGAGGCCATGGCGACCTGGGCCGAACGCTGGGTCGAGCCGGAAGAGCCCAAACCCGTCCGGAAGGCCGTCCGGCGGTCGTAGAAGCGGTCCCTCGGCAAGCAAGCCCTTCCATCACGACGCCTCGCGCCAGCGCCGGCAGAGGTCGGCCGCCGCCTCGGGCCAAGTGGGGAACTGGAACGTGAAGCCCGACTGCAGGAGACGCCCCGGGGCGACGCGGCGGCTCTTGAGGATCAGCTCGGTCTCCGTGCGCAGGAAGAACGCCCCGATGCCGAGCATCCACTCCGTGGCCGGAAGACCGAGCTTCGCGCCCCAGGCCTCCCTCAATCCCCGCATGAAGTCCGCGTTCGGAACCGGATTCGGTGCCGCGAGGATCACGGGACCGGCGAGCTCCTCGTGCGCGATCAGCCACGAGACGGCCGCGACGAAGTCCGCGTCGTGGATCCACGAGACGTACTGCCGGCCGCTGCCGTTCGTTCCGCCGAGCCCCACGCGGACAAGACCGAGGAGAACGTCGAACGCGCCGCCCCGATCGGGGCTCAGCGTGATCGCGGACCGCAGGAGGACTCGCCGCGTGCTCGGAATCTCGGCCTCGAGCGCCGCGGACTCCCAGGCCCGCGCGACCGCGACGCTGAACCTCCAGGTCTCCGGGACGTCCTCTTCCGGCCCGCCGAGAATGCCGGTCGCCTCGTCGTTCGGGGCGTCGAACCGGTGCGCATAGATCGTGGCCGTGCTGGACTGGAGCCACACGCGGGGAGGCTTCGGGGAGCGCGCGATCGCCTGCCCAACGGCCCGCGTCGAGAGAACGCGCGAGTCCAGGATGAGCCGCCGGTTCTCCGCGCCGTAGCGGCAGTTGACGTTGCGGCCCGCCAGGTTGATCACGACGTCCGCCCCGTCGATCTCCCGTGCCCAGTCGCCGAGCGTCTCGGCATCCCAGCGCACGACGCGCCACGGTGCGGTCGCCGGGCTTCGGGAGAGGACGACGACCTCGTGCCCGGCGGCGTTGAACGACCGGGCGAGGAGCGTCCCGACCTGGCCCGTCCCTCCCGGGATCACGATCTTCATGCCCGCCGCCATTCTCCCTTAGCCTCTGGCGCTGAGGCAGGTTCTGAGGCGGGAGGGCTAGGATGATGAGCGGGGGTCAGCCGATGACAACACCCTTCACGATCCTTCCTTTCCTACTCGCTCTGTCCGTCCCCGTGTTCCAGGATCCCGCGGAGACCCCGGAGCCTTCTCCGGCCGTCTGCTGCTTCACGAACCCCGGGTTCTCCGGAGTCTGCCGCGTCACTCCGGCGCCCGGCGAGACGTGCGCCAGCATTCTCGGCTTCCTGAACGACCCCCGCGCGACGGGAAAGGCCTACTGCAACGCCACCGACGTCCGAGGCAACTGGAAGACCATCGACTGCAAGGGGAAGCCTCCGGCAAAGGAGTAGCGGCCGCTACGCCCTCGGCACCACGTGGATGGCGGGCGCCTTCAGGAGCGCCGTGACGGCGAGGCCGGGGGCGAGGTCCAGCTCGGCCGCCGCGGGCCGCGTCACGAGGGCCGAGAGGGGGAAGCCCGCGTCGAGCGTCACCCGCACGAGCGGCCCCTCCGGCGTGAGCTCGAGAACCCGTGCGGGGAGCCGGTTTCGCGCGCTCGAGGCACCGGCCGTCTCCCGCGTGAGGAGGACGTCCTCACCGCGCACGAGGAGGTAGACCTCGCTCTCCACGCCTCCGGGATCCACGGCCACGATACGGGCCGCGCCGCAGGCGAGAACCAGCAGACCGTCCTCGCGATCCAGGACCTCGGCCTCGGCCAGCGTGTCGACGCCCACCGCGCGCGCCACGACGGCGTCGGCCGGGCGGTGGAACACCTCGGCCACCGGGCCTTCCTGCAGCACGCGGCCGTCCGCCAGGACGGCCAGCCGGTCGCCCAGCGCGAGCGCCTCGATGCGGTCGTGCGTCACGAGGACGACCGGGATTCCGAGGCCCGGAAGCACCTTGCGGAGCAGCGTGCGCAGCTCCTCGCGGGCGGGGCCATCGAGGGACGAGAGCGGTTCGTCGAGGAGGAGCACCCGCGGCGACGGGGCCAGCGCACGCGCGAGCGCGACCCTCTGGCGCTCGCCGCCCGAGAGCGTCGCCGGCAGCCGGCCGGACAGTGCCGTGAGGCCGAGCCGCTCGAGAAGCGGACGCGCGGCGTCGGGGTCGCCGGTGCCGTAGGCCACGTTCCCGAGCGCGCTGAGGTGCGGAAAGAGCGCGCCGTCCTGGAAAACCACGCCCGCTCCGCGGCGGTGCGGCGGCACGAAGACGCCTCGGCCGGCGTCGGACCACACGGTGTCGCCGAGGCGTACGAACCCGGTATCGGGTTTCACGAGCCCCGCGAGCGCGCGGAGCACCGTGGTCTTGCCGGCGCCCGAAGGGCCGAACAGCACGGTGACGCCGGCCGGGACCGTGAGCCTTCCCTCGATCTGGGGACCGCCCGGGAGGCGCACGCCGAATGCAGCGGTCAGGGCGGTCAGGACGGCGGCCACGCGCGCGGCGTCCTCTTCGTGAGTGCGTAGGTCGTGGCCAGAACCGCGAACGAGAAGACGAGGAGCACGGCGGAGGTCGCGAACGCGCTCTCGTAGTCGAGCGCCTGGACGTCGTCGTAGATCGCGAGCGCCGCCGTGCGGGTCTCGACGGGCAGGTTGCCGCCCACCATGAGGATGACGCCGAACTCCCCGAGCGTGTGCGTGAACGCGAGGACGCAGCCCGTCACGTAGCCGCGCGCCGAGAGCGGCAGCACCACGCGGCGGAACGTGCCGAGGCGCGACGCGCCGAGCGTGGCGGAGGCCTCGAGGAGGCGGCCGTCCACCGCGGCGAACGCCGTCGCGAAGGGCTGCACGGCAAACGGCAGGCTGTAAAACACCGAAGCGACCAGCAGGCCCCAGAACGTGAAGGGGAGCCGCAGCCCGAGGCTCTCGTCGAGGAAGCGGCCCACCGGGCTCCGCGGGGCGAGCGCCACGAGGAGGAAGAAGCCGAGCACCGTGGGCGGCAGCACGAGAGGCAGCGCGACGAGGGGCTCGACGAGAAAGCGCAGCCGCGACCTCGTGAACGCGAGCCAGGCGGCGAGCGGCACACCCAGGACGGCGAGCACGAGCGTCGTCGCGAGCGCGAGCTTCAGGCTCAGGAGAAGCGCGCCGGTGTCCACGTCAGGGAGCCGAGAACCCGTAGGCCACGAAGATCGCCTTCCCGGCCTCCGACAGCGCGAACGCCCGGAACGCCTGCGCCGCGGCCAGGTTCTTCGAGGCCTTCAGCACGAGTC
>CAZXSG010000077.1:0-10070 GCA_964643185.1 uncultured Holophagales bacterium | reverse complement strand
CCCGGTTCGTGGGCTCGGGCGGTTCGACACCACTGTCTACGAGAAGGTCGCGGCCCGCGTCTCGCCGGCGAACCTCGAGTTCTTCGTGAAGCACTACCTCGCCAAGCAGGGCGTGGACCTGAGGGTCTCGGGTGACGGGCTCATGTCGTTCCCGGTGCCTCGTGCGCTGCAGGACGTTGCCGAGAACCTCGCGCAGAACGATCCCTTCCAGGTTCGGGAGACGATCGGCAACGCGCCCGTGGAGCGGGCCACAGTAGACAAGGCGCTTGCTCAGCGCACGCTCCACTGCAGGCTGCTGCGCTTCGGCGATGCGGTATTCGACGCCATGGTGCAGCACGTTCAGCACGGTGGGTTCTCCGATGGAGTGGCGTCGCTCGAGCTGCCCGCAGACGTTCTCGGTTGGGAGCCCGGTACCGAGGGCGCCTGGGTGCTTTTCGATCTTCGGATCCTGCGGAGTGGACCGCCCCCGACGATCCTTCGTAACGAGCTGGCCTCCTTCGTGGTGCCGCAGGGAGGTGAGGTCCGCCGGGTGGATGAGCTGGTGGAGCATCTGCACGATGCCTTCGAGGGGCCGCGGCGGACCGACGAAGGCGAAGCGGAGCGGGCGTACCGAATTGGCTATGTCGCGGCAGAGGCGCGTCTCGCGGCCCTCAAGGAAGAGGTCGTGAGGGAGTTCGGCTCCGCCGATTCCGTGCAAGTGAAGGTTCAGGATGTGGCGATGGCGTGGGTGCGGGCGTCTTGATGTGAACTACTGGTCAGCACCACGCGCGCCGGTGGCGGGCTGGGTTATCCGTCGAACCGGATGAGGTCGACCGATTTCAGCCTGATCCGGTGTGCACGTAAGGGAGAATGCACTTTCCAAGTCGGTCCTCCAGGAGGAGCTTGAACGTGAAAGAGTCCTACTGCCCGCGGAGGCTGCGCCTCGAGTGAGAGGGATTTCGACGAACCCGGCCGGTGAGGGTCAGGTCGGCGGATCGAACGGCACAGACGCGTTCATGTACCGCGCCGAACGGCTTGAGAGAGCGGGCTGATGCCGCACCTCTCAACCATGAAGCCAGCCTTCCTCAGCGGGCTAGCCAGCCTCGAGCCGAAGGACCTCGTTCAGATCACAGAGAGGCTGAACGCTCTCGCGAAGGACCCTTCTCCCGACGGCAGCTCAAAGAAGAAGCTCAAGCACTTGGACGGCAGGCTTCACCGCCTTCGTGCAGGGCATTTCCGCATCATCTACACGTTCTACAAGACCCACGTATCTCTCCTGGCACTCCGGCGCCGAGAGAAGGACACCTACGACGAAGACTTCGACCCCGAGTTCCTCGGTGGCTTGGACGTCGAGTTGCCAGCCTACTCGGCCGGATCGGCCGATGTTCCTCATCGCCGGCCGCCGACGTGGGAGGCGCCCGAGCCCGCGAAGCCGGTCGCGACGAAGCTGCCGGAGGCCATCACCGAAAAGCTGCTGAAGCGCCTGCAAGTGCCGGCGAGCTTCTTCAAGCGCCTTATGGCGGCCACCACCGAAGAGCAGCTCTTCTCCAGTCCGGGCGTGCCCGACGACATCACGATTCGTGTTCATCAGGCGCTCGTGGAAACCCCGATCGACAACGTACTCCAGCAGCCCGACCTCGTCGTGTCCGATGTTTCCGACCTGATTCGGTTCCGTTAAGGAGACCTGCTGGGCTTCCTTCTCAAGCTGGACCCGAAGTAGGAGGCGCTCGTCTCCCGAAATCTCACCGGCACCGGCCCCACCCTTCTGAAGGGCGGCCCGGGAACAGGGAAGAGTACGGTTGCGATCTACCGCGTAAGAGAGTTGCTTCGCACGATTCCCCGAGGCACGAAGCCGCGCATCCTCTTCACCACCTACACCAACGCACTCGTGGCGTTCACGAAGCAGCTTCTCGAGCAGCTCCTCGGCGACGAGGCGGCGCAGGTAGACGTTCGTACGGCCGACTCTCTCGTCAAGGCCATCGTCGCCGGGGATTGCCCGTCAGGCATCCTCGATGGGCATCAGGCTGCGGCGGCAGTCGCGGAAGCCGTCGAGACGGCAGAGTTCGAGGGGAATGCGCTCGTGCAACGGGCTCAGCGAGTCGCGTTGAGCCGGCTGAAGACCGAGTACCTGAGAGACGAGATCGGAAGCGTGATCGAGGGCCGCTCGCTCGCATCCATCGACGAATACCTGGTTGCAGCACGCCCGGGGCGCCTCGTACCTCTCAACGCCACGCAGCGTCGTGCGGTTTGGACCGTGCGTGAGCGGCTCGTGGAATCGCTCAAGGCCAACGATCAGTGGACCTGGGAACGTCTGCGTCGTCGCGCCCTACGCAAGGTGCAGTCGGGCCAGGACTCAAGAAGGTTCGCGGCGGTCGTTGCGGACGAAGCGCAGGATCTCGACCCCTCCGTCCTACGCCTCCTCACGACCGTCGCCTCGGATCCCTCGAAGCTCTTCATCACGGCCGACGCGAACCAGTCGATCTACGGATCAGGCTTCAGCTGGAAGGATGTCCACCAGAGCCTCCGATTCCAGGGTGGACGAACGGGAACGATCCGAACGAACCATCGATCCACGCGTGAGATCGGAGAGGGCGCCGACGCCTATCTCGGAGCGGGCCTTCTCGAGGCTCCCGAAGTCGCAACCCGCTACAAACATACCGGCGCGTTGCCTGCGCTCCGTCGCGTGACCTCAACCGACGCGGAAGCAAGGCTCCTCGCGCGGTTCCTCAAAGCGGCGACCCGCGAGGCGAGGTTGCCAGCGTCCTCGGCAGCTGTGCTCGTGCCTTCCGAAAAGACGGGTAAGCCGCTTGCGGCGGCCCTCTCGCAGGCAGGTGTTACCGCGGAGTTCATGGCCGGAAAGGACCTTGACCTTCGGAAGCCTGTGGTCAAGGTCATCACGATCAGGTCGGCCAAGGGTCTGGAGTTCCCCGTGGTCGCGCTCGCGGGGTTCATCGGCCTCCCGCACGACTCGAAGAACGCTGGAAGCGCGGAAGAGGAGGCCGAGACCTTTCGCCGGGAGAGGCGCGCGATCTTCGTTGGGATGACGCGAGCCATGAGAGCGCTCCTGGTAGTGGCGACAGAGGGCTCGTCCAACCCGCTTCTGCAGGGGTTCCCAGAGGAGTCGTGGAATGTCAGCTGAGGTTCGAGTTTCGCTGATCCGTCTGCCAGCCGACCTTTCGCGCCTGGAGCGGCCCGAGGATCTCAATAGTCGGCTGACCGAGGGTACCGTTCGGTTTGACTGGAGCGCCGTTCTTGTGGCGCCGCTCGATGCCCTCGAAGCGCTCGTCGAAGGCCTGGACCTCGTGAACCACTCAGACGCACTCGGACTCGACACACTACCCGAGGATCTCGTCTCCGACCTCGAATCCGTGCTCACTGGTTCGACCACGCCTCGGCGTAACGTGTTGCGCGGTCGGCCGGCCTCGAAGCCCGATGTGCTCCCCAAACTTCCGGTGAGCGGTTCCGTGCATCTCTCGCCCGAGAGGCGGAGCGTCGTGAATCGCCGTGGTGGGCACGCAACCGGGACGACCGCGTTCGTCGCCCAGACCGGAGATGAAGAGGAATCGCCCGTCCCGATGCAGAAGCCCGACGCCGAGACTCGCCGTGATACGCGGCTTCGTTTCGAGCAGTGGGCGAAAAATCCCAAGTGCGAGGCGAACACTCTGTCTGCAGTGCACGGTGTATCGATGGCCGAGATTGCGGCGAGCGAGGGCCTCACGCCGTCGATGGGGCAGTCGCCCTTCGCCCTGGCGCGTGGTCAGATGTTCGAAAAGAGGCTCTTCAAGAACGGCGCCGAGCGCCTCATGCCGGAGCTCATCCGCCAGGGGGTGCTTCCTGCGAGCGGGGCGGAATTCCGCGACCTGCGCCTGAAGCAGCACGGGGGCCCTTGCCAGAATCTCGACCAAGCCCGCGAGGCGACGAACAAGCTGTTCCGCGATATGGCACGGAGTAAGGCGGCAAAGAACGGTCTCGTCGTTTCTGGCGCCACGATCTCCATTCCCGGGGGAGTGATGCTCCCAGAAGCGATTCTCGTTGTCGACGTTCTGGTCGCGCGGCGAAACGGGCCGAAGCCTGTGGTCATGGTGGGTGAAGTGAAGACGTACCCGGACCGTGGCGGTTACACCGATGCCAAGGAACTGGCCGTGGCGCGGGCACAGGCCGGCGTCTACGTCCACGGCCTCCGGCTCGTGCTCTCTGACCTCGGGCTCGCTTCGGCCGTGGAAGTCTCGACGTCTGGGTTTCTCGTGCTCAGCAGGCCGGGGTTCAATGCCCCTTCGGTGCGAGCGGGCGAGGAACTGGAGTTCCAGGCCGAGCGTGCAAGGAGAGGTTTCGAGAAGCTCAGGAAGGCGGCGGAGGCACTTCCACCGCGCGGGAAGAACATGCGTGCGGTGGTACAGAAGGCCGCGACGACCTATCGCGAAGGGTGTGTTTCCTTCTGCGATCGGGCACCGGTTTGCCTGCAGAAGGCCACGGAAGCGGGAGACCCTGTGATCCTTGGGGAAGACGTGGGGCGTTGGGTGGGCCTGGTGGGGCTTGACCGAGCCGTCGAACTGCTCGACGGCTTGCCGGCGCTCTCAGCGGCGGAGGAAGATCTCCTGCGCCGGATGAAGGCCGCGGAGCTTCCGGAACTGCTTTCGTGAACTCCTTCCAGGCGCTTCAGAGGCTTCGCGCCTGGAAGGAGGGGCGGCCTCTTCCCCGTGGTGAGACAGTCCGGGTGCCACTGGCGAACGACGAAGACACGTTCATCGTCGCGTTCGTTCGAATGGGCGGCGAGTCTGCACCCTGGGGTGTCGCCTTTGGGCAACCTGGCAAGGGCCCGCGCATCCTTTCGGTGTCGGAGCCGCGTAACCGCGACCTCGTAGCCGGCTTGGCGGCAGAACTCGCGCCGCACATACTGGCTCAGGTCTTTCACCCGGAGTTCACGGACATCCAGGTGTTCGATGCCGGGGACCCGCGGCCGATGCGACAGATATGGCTCCCGAATGGAAGCCACCCGGAGATGCTTCACCACCTTGCCTATGCGTACACCTTCGCGAAACGGGGAGATCCGGAGCGAGTGCGGCTGCTGAACATGCTGGGCCGAGCGGCGGGCTGGCTCTTTCGGGAATACAACCGGCCGGGACAGTGCACGGTGATGGCGGCGAACGAAGCACTCCGGCTCTCATACACGTTTCCCTGTGAAGACGTTCGGCAAGGACACCTCGGTTTCCTTCTCGCGTGGCTCGAGACGCGAGGCAGTCGCGAGAAGCGCGTCGCGGCAGCAGCAAGGGCTGAGGAAAGGTCGATATCGACGTCGCTGTCTCCGGCGCTCGAACGCGATGAGCTCGCGCACCGCGTGGATCGCCTTGCTGAGCTGCGCCACGGAGGGCGCGGACTCGAGAGGAGGCGGCTCGAGGCCCAGATCGCACGAGTCCTCGAGGCCGAACTAGAGCATCGCTTCGCGCTGACGGAGAGGACCATTGCTTTCCTCCGCGCCGACGGGCGACCAGTGAACCATGGGCTCGATGAGTTGATCCGCGATGGGAGTGCACCTCACTGGTGGGGCTACCTCGAGGCGGAGCGAAACCTGAACGACGATCCAGGCGCCAAGGTCTTCGTTTCCGGCCCCGAGACCGACCGGAACCCTCGAGTGGCGGCCGCACTCTACTTCGACCAACAGAACCATGCAGAGAGGAGCCTGATGCTCCTCCTCGAGAACGATCAAGAAATGCAGGCAGAGGCCGTCGCCGCGGGCGAGGCTATCCATGGCACCATCGACGAGGTCCGTGACGAGGGACGTGGGCGCGCGACCATCCCCGTGTGGGAAGTCAGCGTCGAGGGTGAAGCGCCGACAAAGATCAAGCAAGGCACGGCAGTCTTCGTCGTGGGCACACGAAGTCGCAAGGGCCGGATCAGAGAGATCCAAGCCCATCGCGGGTCAACGATCTACACCGTCGAGATCGTTGGGTTGAAGACAACAGCCAGGTCGGGCCGGGGTGCCCTTCACGCTGCAGACTCCAGGCTGACCGGACGTCCGGTCACACTATTACCCGCGGGTGCGCCAGGAATTCAATACCTAAAGAGAGCTCAGCTGCACGTGGAGGGTGCGCCCGGGGCGTGGCTGACGGACAGCCGGCCTCCTGCGAGATTCCACGTTCCCCCGGAGGTGACTGGACCCGATGGTGACGACGGATGAAGAAGGGACAGACTGCGAACGACGCGCTGACCGAGCAGATTCAAGGCGTGGAACTCGCTCTGCTCCTTCATGTGGCCCAACGGCGCCCGTTGGCGATCGTGAAGGCACCTCCGGGCTCGGGAAAGACTCACTTGCTGATGGGTGCAGCGAGGTGTGGTGTGAGCCTCGGCATGCGGGTAGCCGTCGCAACCCAAACCAACTCGCAGGCGGACGACATCTGCTGCAGGCTGGCTAGCGAGAATGTGCCGTGTGTGCGCTTTGCCTCCAGCTCGCAGCCGCAAACCAACCTCGGGGGATCTGTGGTTTGGGCGACGAAGGCCAGTGAGCTACTGAGTGCGCCCAGACTGGTCATTGGCACTTCAGCGAAGTGGGGCCTCGTGAAGGGTCTGGTCCCCTTCGACTTCCTGTTCGTCGAGGAAGCGTGGCAACTCGGGTGGGCCGATTTCATGCTCCTCGGCCAGGTCTCAGAACGGTTCGTCCTCATTGGCGACCCGGGCCAGGTTCCTCCAGTCGTGACAACCGACGTGTCCCGCTGGGCCACGGCGCCCCGCCCCCCGCATCGCGCGGCGCCGGAGGTCATCCTGGATGGCGGCATGGACCTCCTCAGCCTCTCGCTGCCAGTCTCGAGGCGGCTTCCCTCGGATACCGTGGACCTCATCCGCTCGTTCTATTCGTTCGGCTTTCAGGCCCTTTCGCGGCCGGGCGAGCGGTCCGTCGAGGCAGGTGGCCGAAGCCGGGGACCCCGCGATCGGGTTCTCGATCTCCTTCGAGAGGGATCCGCGGCGGGGTACACCCTTCCGACGCCCGACAGTGGGCCGCCCCTGGAATGCGATACGGAGATGGCGGCGGAGGCCGTTGCTCTGGTGCAGCGACTCCTGGAGAGGAAGACCTCGTGTCTCATCGATGGGGAGCGAAAGGTCCTGGTGCCGGAAGACATTGGTCTCTGCGCAACGCACCGCGTCATGAACTCGTCGATGCAGATGCAGCTGCCTTCATACCTGAAGGGCGTGCGTGTGGATACGCCCGAACGTTGGCAGGGGCTGGAGTGCAAAGTGATCATCATGGTCCACCCGCTTTCGGGGGTCGTCACTCCGAGCGATTTCGACCTGGAGACGGGCAGGCTCTGTGTCATGGCTTCGCGCCACAAAGCCGGGCTCATCGTGCTGACGCGCGACCACCTCACGGAGACCCTGGAGGAGTTCCTTCCGCGGTCCGAGCAGCCGGTCGGGCATCCCGACATTGCCGGGCGCGGGCATGCGCGCAACATGGCGTTCTGGGCTGGTCTGGAGGGCGCGGGGCGCGTGGTTGTGGGCGGACGGTAGGAGGGAACGTGCTTCTCGAAGTGGGAGACTTCTGCTCGCGAGTGGACAAGGGGATCGGGCGTCTGGTGCATGATCTTCAGAACGCAACCGGTCGATACGGCAAGGCCGAAGAGGCCGCCTGGAAGGCTTCGCTCACCCGGGTCGCGAGCCTTCTGGGCAAGCCGCAGCTGGAAGCGTTCCGCGCTTACCACATGCACGTGGGCCAGCGCGGGGCCGTGTCGGTGGAGTACCGGCTTCCCGCTGCAGCCTCCTGGTGCGACGTCGTGCTGCTCGGCAAAGGCAGCGAGAAGCCCTCCGCGGTGATTCTCGAGCTGAAGGATTGGGAGACCGCGGGAGACAGCCCGGGGCCGTCCGAGTCGCTGATCGAACGGAAGGGTCGATTCGATCTTCACCCGTCGGATCAGGTGCGCGGCTATGTGGAGTATTGCCGACGCTTTCATTCCGCCGTCTTGGAAGACGAGGCGACCGTGAACGGCTGTGTGTATTTCACGAAGCCGGTCTCGACAGCCTCGTACAAGGCCGCTCCCCACGATGCGCTCACGATTGGGTTTCCGGTCTTCGCGGATCTCCGAATCGATGTCGACACGGGCTTGCCCGAGTTCCTCTCCGCTCACCTGAAGAAGCCGGACTATCGATTCGCCTGCCGGTTCGAGCAGGGGTCCTACCGTCAGGATCGGGACTTTTGCCGCCAGATGGCCGGCCAGATCAAGGCGCCCGAGACGAGTCCGTTCGTTCTTCTCGACGGCCAGCGCCGAGGGTTTGAGCTCTGCCTCGTCCAATTGCGCGAGGCGCTGGCGAGGATCGACCCGAAGAGCGGGAAGGTCGTCGTGGTCATCGAGGGTCCACCGGGCTCCGGAAAGTCTGTCATCGCGGCTCGCCTTTGGGCCGAGCTGATCTCGGATTCGTCCATCTGCGAAGGGAACATCGTGCTGACGACTACCTCGGCGTCGCAGAGGTCGAATTGGGAGAGCCTCTTCGCAAAGGTTGCGAAGAGCCGCGTCGGCGCCGGAGTCGTGAAGCCTGCGAACACCTACACTCCACAGACGACCAACTGGGTCGGGGCGTTCATGAAGGCCCATCCTGGAGAGATGTCCGCCGCAACGTGGAGAG
Source organism: uncultured Holophagales bacterium (assembly GCA_964643185.1). Classification (GTDB taxonomy): domain Bacteria; phylum Acidobacteriota; class Thermoanaerobaculia; order UBA5066; family UBA5066; genus JAEUQS01. The sequence continues at coordinate 1,484 of CAZXSG010000077.1, read as the reverse complement.
AGAACGTAGCAAAGGCGAGGAAGGAGAAGCCGGGCCTCCGCTGCAAGGACAACTCCTTCCTGGTGTCGATCGTCGACGAGTCTCACGCTCCCATCAATCCCGACAGGCCGGGAACGACGGGACCCTCCGGCTGGCCGGGCGCCTTCGGCCCGCAGGCTTGGCACGTGCTCAGATCCTCCCGGGCAGCCGTATTTCTCATGGACGGTGAGCAGAGCTTCCGCGACCGAGAGACCACGACTGCCGCCGACATCGAGGGATGGGGCAAGGAACTCGGCGCGGAAGTGCTGCCCCGGATTCGACTCAGCGACACACAGTTCCGTCTGGGCGGGTCGGCCGAGTACATGAGCTGGCTCGATGCTCTGCTCGAAGGACGCACCGATGGACCTGGGGCCAACGCCTGGCGGTTGACGCCAGGGAACGCCGAGGGCCGGATGACCTTCGACATCGTCCGGGACCCGCTCGCATTGGAGGAGCGTCTGCGCGAGCGCCTTGATGCGGGACACACGGCCCGGCTTCTCGCGCCCTATGGTCGCGAATGGAAGACGCAGAATGCCGCCAATCCCCATGCCCTCCTGCCCGAAGACATGGATTTCGATATCCGCTTTCGGCGAAACGATGAGAACCACCGGTGGAGCAAAGTCTGGAACTTCGCTCCGAAGTCAAACTACTCGCTCTTCGTTCAGGCCCCGCAGGGGAGCGCCATGGGGCGGGATCCACTCTCCGAGGTGGGTTGCCCGTACGTCGTTCGCGGATTCGACTATGGCTACATCGGAGTTCTCTGGATGAGCGACCTCGTGTGGCGCGGGGACCGCTGGAAGTTCGACCTCAAGCACGTCCACGAATCGGGCGTGAAACTCTCGCGGGCCAGAGCGAAGAGGGAGAAGGGCCAGGACGGACCAGAATCCCGGGGACTTCTGCGCCGTCTTCAACAGGCGTACCGCATTCTACTGAGCCGGGCCTTTCACGGCGCCTACGTTTGGTTCGAGGACGAAGAGACCAGGCGGTACGTCGAGAGCCGACTCCGCGACGAGCGTCGGATTCTCCCGTTCCGGGTCGTTCAGAACCCGGCCATCGACGAGCGCTTCCAGACGTGCGTTCCGGTTGTACCGCTCAAGGTCGCGGCAGGCTGGGCGAATGAGGTCACCGCAGAGGCCGACCCGGCCGCCTGGGCGGAGGAATGGGCCGAGATAGGGGGGCGAAGGATCGAGAAAGGGATGTTCGTTGCCCAGGTTCTCGGGGACTCGATGAACCTCAAGATCCCGGATGGCGCCTGGTGCCTCTTTCGCCGGCCGCCAGAGGGTTCACGCAATGGGAGGATCGTTCTGGCGAGTCATGGCCGAATCTCCGATCCGGAGTACGGCGGCCGGTTCACGGTGAAGCAGTACGTGAGTGAGAAGGCGACGGAGGCCGACGGGTCGTTCCGCCACGTGCGGATCCCTCTACGGCCGATGGACCCCAAACCCGTGCCCGAACCCAACGAGCTC
>CAZXSG010000076.1:0-10089 GCA_964643185.1 uncultured Holophagales bacterium | reverse complement strand
GGGGGCGCCTTCGCGTGGACGCGGGGCTTGCCGGGGCGCTGGCTGGGCTCCTCGCGCCCGAGGCGGCGCTGGTCCACCTTGACGCCCTGGGCGGCCAGCGCGTCGGCCAGCTCGGACGACGTGACGGCGCCGTAGAGCGCGTCGTGGTCGCCGGCCTTCTTCTTGAGCACGATGGTCATCCCCTCGACGGCCTTGGAGATGGTCTCGGCCTGATCCTTTTCCTTCAGGAGACGGGCGTCGTACTGCTTCTTCTCCTGGCCGAGGCGCTTGAGGTTGCCCTCGGAGGCCGGGTACGCGAGCGCCTTGGGGAACAGGTAGTTCCGCGCGAAACCGGGCTTCACGGACACGACGTCGCCACGATGGCCGAGGTTGCGGATGTCGTCGGTGAGGATGATCTTCGTCTGCATGGTCGTACTTTCCTATCGAGAGCCTCCGCGAGGAGGACTTGAAAACAAATCTCCGTGGGGGGCCTGGGGGGGTCGAGAAACCCCCAGGTTCAGATTCAGCTCGCCGGGCCTTCTTCGCGCTCGGCGAAGCGGGACCGGAAGTCGAGGAACTCGTCGAGGAGACCTCCCAGCGTCACGAGCGGCGAAGCCTGAAACGCGAAGAGGTACGCCAGAGCCCGCCAGACGACGCCGAGACGCGCCCGGTCGAGAAGAGCGCGGATTATGGCGAGGCCCCGTACGAAAAACAAGACGGCGAGGGGGACCAGCACGTTGAGCGCCGCCATCCCCGCGCTTTCGGCCCCCAGGGCGAACACCGCGCCGGCCGGAACGAACGCCACGGCCAGGAAAAACGGCGTCCGGAAGGCGGGGAACCCGTCGACCGGTCGCGGCTCGGCGGCCCAGAACCGTTCGAAAGCGTACACGAGGAGCGGGCCGTAAGCCGCGAGGAAGGCGACGACGAGCCCGGGGAACGCCACCGAGACGAGCCGGGCCTGCAAGCGGAACACCTGCTGCAAAGCATCGATGTTCACCTCCGCCCAACCGGAGGCACGCATGAGCGCGAGGGAGTCCTTCGTGAGCGCGTCGTTCTGGACGGCATAGGCGAGGCCCGGGTCGACGTCGAGCACGACGAGAGAGAAGAGCAGGATTCCAAGGGCCGCGAGGGCGGCCTGCGCGGACACGAGGAGCGCGAGCCGGTCCCGCGGGATCAGGCTCTCCGCGGAAAGAGCGGCGGCCGGCGCGAGCACGAAAACGAGCGCGACGACCAGCGTCGCCGCGCTGCCCGAGGTGATGGCCCCCAACAGGTAGGCCATCGGAAGGGCGAACGCGGCCACCACGCCGGCCCCTCCGGGCCGGGGCGCGAGGATCCGGACCGAGCGGGTGACGCGAGCGGCGGCGAGCGGCAGGATCAGCGGTGCGAGCGGCGAGATCACGAGCGCCAGGAAAGATGAGAGCGCCACGTGCAGACCCAAAAAGAGAAGCGCCCCGAACCGGCGGAGACCGGTCGGGGCGCTCGCGTTTTCGTGAGGTTCGGGAAGGCTCAATCCGCGACGTACGGAAGGAGCGCCAGGTAGCGGGCGCGCTTGATGGCGACCGCGAGCTTGCGCTGGTAGAACGCCGACGTCCCGCTGATGCGGCGCGGGAGGATCTTGGCGCGCTCGGGCACGAAGCTGGATAGGAGCTTGGTGTCCTTGAAGTCGATGTAGCCGATCTTCTCGACCGTGAACTTGCAGACGCGCTTCCTGCGGACGAAAAACTTCTTCTTGGCGGGCTTGCGGATGGGACCGGACGGGCTGGAGCTCATTTTCTAATCCTCTTCGAATCAGGCGCCGGGCTCGGCGGGGGACAGGTGCTCGGGCTCGGACATGGGCATGGCCGACGGACGCGGCGTACGCACCTTGGTGCGCTTGGCGACCTTGGCCCCGTGCTTGAGCTCCTCGTCGATGCGGACGCTGAGATAGCGGAGGATGTCGTCGGAGATGCGCATGCGGCGCTGCACCTCGGTGACGGCCTTCGAATCCGCGCGGAAGAGGAAGTTGTGGTACGTGGCCTCGTTGCGCTTCTTGATGGTGTAGGCGAGGCGGCGGCGACCCATCGTCTCGTCCTTCTCCATCACGGCGCCGTGCTCGAGAAGGAGCTTGCGGAAGTCCTCCACGATGGCGAGAGCAGCCTGCTCGTCGCGCTCGGGAACGACGAGGAACACCATGTCGTAGAGACGCTTGGGGGGACCGGATACGGGGGTGGACACGAGGGGAACCTCCTTATGGTTCACGGCGCGGCTCGAGGCCGTCCGTGAGGTGCCGGTCTAGACGGCCCGGGCGGTCGCCTGGGCCTTGCCGGAACCAAGGGTTTCGGATGTGTCCGCCGGATCTTCCGGCGAACGGTTGAAGCGGTTCATGGCGGCGTCGAGACCAGAGAGCACGAACGTCTCGATCGCCGAAGCGGCGTCCGCGAGGCCTTCCTGATAGAGGGCCCTCTCGGACTTGGGAAAGCGGTCGAGGACGTAGTCGGCGCGGTCCTCGCCCTCCCGGAAATGGTCTCCGCGGACGCCCACGCGGAGCCGGGGAACGGCCAGGGTCTTCATGCAGTCGACGACGCTCTGGAGACCCTTCTGACCGCCCGAGGAGCCCGAGCCCTTGAGCCGCACGCGGCCCACGGGCAGCGCCAGGTCGTCGACGACGACGAGGAGGCGCTCGAGGGGGATCTCGTACTTGGTGAGGAGCCCGGTCAGGGGCTCACCGGAAAGATTCGGCAAGGTCTGCGGCTTGGCGGGAAGCCACGTCTTTTCGCCGAGGCGCACCCGTCCCGGGAGGGCAGGGCAGTCCGGCCGGTCCACACGAACGGGCGAGAGGCCCGAGGAGGCCGCGGCGTTCGCGACGAACACGTCGACGGCTTCGAAGCCGGCGTTGTGGCGCGTCCCGACGTAGCGGTCTCCCGGGTTTCCCAGCCCCGCGACGAGAAAGAGCTCGGTGATTTACTTCTTCCCCTTCGCCGCAGGCGCGGCGGGTGCCTTGGCTCCAGGAGCGGCCTTGGCGCCCGGCGCGGCGGCAACGACCTCGTCCTTCTTGCCCTTCTTGACCACCTCGGGCTCGCCGACACCCGGGACGGCGGCCGCGGCAGCGACCTCTTCGACCTTGGGCTGGGCGATGTGCAGGATGACGCGGTCGGAGTGCTCGAGAACCTTGAACTTGGGATCCACGACCAGGGCCGAGACGCGCAGGGAGTCGTGCACGTTGAGCGCCGAGACCTCCACCTGGATGGTCTTCGGGATGTCGCCCGGGAGGCACTCGATCGAGATCTCGCGGGTCACGACGTCGAGGATGCCGCCGCCGGTCTTCACGCCCTCGGGGATGCCGACGACCTCGACGGGCACCTTGATGCGCATCTTGCGATCGAGGAGCACGCGGACGAAGTCCACGTGGAGGAGCTTGCGGGTGAGGGGGCCGACGGTCACGTCACGCACCATGGCGTGGCGGAGCTGGTCGGTGCCCTTCAGCTTGAGCTGGAAGATGGCGTTCTCGTGGAGGCCCTTCCGGAACAGGTTGAGGAGCGCCTTGCGCGGCACCTTGAGGGCGATGGTCTCCATGCCCTGGCCTCCGCCGTAGAGGACGGCGGGAATCTGATCCTGAGCGCGAAGGCGATTCGCGGCGTTCTTGCCGGTCTCGACCCTCGTCTCCACTTCGACGATGACGTTTTCCTGAAGCACTTTGGCTTTCCTTCCTTGGGGCGGCGGGTCCTGCCTCCTGGCGGGGCCGCCGGTCCCGTAACGACTGCTTATACGAAAAGACTACTGACCGAGGCCCCTTCGTGGATGCGATGGATGGCCTCGGCGAGAAGGGGTCCCACCGAGAGCGGCATGATGACCGGGCAGCGCGCGAGCTTCTCGTCCATCGGGAGCGTGTTCATGCAGAACACCTTCTCGATGGGGCTGCCGTTGATGCGTTCGATGGCGGGCCCCGAGAGGACGCCGTGCACGCAGCCCGCGAACACGCGGCGGGCGCCGGCTTCCTTGAGCGCCGCGACCGTGTTGATGAGCGTTCCGGCCGTGTCGATGATGTCGTCGACGATGATGACGTTGCGGTCCTTCACGTCACCGATGACGTGCATGATCTCGACCTCGTTCTTGCCCTTGCGCCGCTTGTCCACGATGGCGAGAGACGCGCCGAGCCGCTTGGCGAACGCGCGGGCACGCTCCACGCCGCCAGCGTCGGGCGAGACCACGGTGAGCGGGTCCAGACGCGCATCCCGGATGGCGTCGAGCAGCACCGGCAGCGCGAAGAGGTGGTCCACGGGCACGTCGAAAAAGCCCTGGATCTGCGGGGCATGGAGGTCCACGCAGAGGACGCGGTCCGCCCCGGCCGAGGAGAGGAGGTCGGCCACGAGCTTCGCGGTGATGGGAACGCGGGGCTTGTCCTTGCGGTCCTGCCGGGCGTAGCCGTAGTACGGCAGCACGGCGGTGACACGGGACGCCGAGGACCTCTTGAACGCATCGAGCATGATGAGGAGCTCGACGAGGTTGGCGTTCACGGGCGGGCCGGTGGGCTGGACGATGAAGACGTCGGCGCCGCGGACGTTCTCGTCGATCTGGCAGTAGTTCTCACCGTCGGAGAAGTTGTAGAGCGTGATGCGGCCCGCGTCGCGGCCGAGCGTGCGACAGATCTCCCCCGTGAGGGCCGGATGCGACCGTCCCCCGAAGACCTTGAGATCGCCGTACGCGAGATGCTCCATGACTCTCTTTCTGCTTCCTCTCCGTGGGGGGTCTGGGGGGATCGAGAAACCCCCAGGTTCAACTCGTGGCTGGGGAGGGAGGATTCGAACCTCCGATAGGCGGTTCCAAAGACCGCTGGCTTACCACTTGCCGACTCCCCAAGTTCCTCGTTCGTTCTCTACCGCCGTTCGCTATCGCCGGGGAAAGGCCCGCACCTGGAAGTCCCTTCGCGCAATCGTCGGGACCCCCCGGGTCCGAGTTCCCTCGGGGCCCCCCCCGAGGTTTGCGGGCCCCTGGGGGGCGCTTTTCCGCGAGGCGAAGACGCCGAACACCGACGATCCGCTTCCCGAAAGGCGTGCGCGCGTGGCCCCTGCAGAAGAGAGCGCGCTCCGGAAAATCCGCAGCTCGCCTCTCAAGCTTTCCGCCGCCTGCTCGAGATCGTTCCGGTCCGGAAAGGGTTCCGAATCGGAGCCGGGGAGATTAGTTGTGGCCTGCCCCGGTGTCAAACCGAGCTGGGCGAAGACGGCGGGAGTCGGGAGGCCGAAGGAGGGCGAGAGGAGCACGATCCACTCGGGCCCGACCGGATCGGGCAGGGCCGTCAGACGTTCGCCGCGCCCCTCCCCCACCGCCAGGCCGCCCACGAGGAAGAACGGCACGTCGGAGCCGAGCCCCGCGGCCAGCTCGTGGAGAACACCGTCGGACGTGTCGAGCCCCCAGAGGTTCCGGAGGCCGAGGAGCGTCGCGGCGGCGTCGGCGCTGCCGCCCCCGAGTCCGGCCCCCCAGGGAATGCGCTTCTCGAGGTGGATGCGGGCTCCCCGTTCGGTGCCCGATGCCGCCCTCAAAGCGCGGGCGGCCCGGAGGACGAGGTTGTCCTCGCCTACGGAGAGGTCGCCGGCGCTCGACGTGAGAGACAGCTCAGGCGCCTCCTCGAACGTGAGGACGTCGGACAGGTCGATCGTCTCGAAGAGCGTCCGTAGCTCGTGGAAGCCGTCCGTCCGGCGGCCCAGCACGAGGAGCGACCGGTTGATCTTGGCGAACGCCTCGAGCGTGAGGCTCAACGGAGCGCCTCGGGAAGCGGCTCGCCGGCAGGCCAGGGCCCGTACGACTCGAGGGACAGCTTCGCGGATCCCTCGTCACCTCGCACGTCGATGGACCGCGGGAGTCCGGCGCCGGGCTCGTAGCGCACCTCGGCAGACCCCAAGAGTAGCTTCACGATGCGCCCCTCGGGGTCCAGGAACGCGAACGCCCCGCCTTCGAGGGCGAGGCGCGTGAGATTCCCGTCGACCGTGACGTGGGCCGGATCGGCCGCAACATCGAGCACGCCGAGGACGACGCCGATCGCGGCGGAAGGGTCCGCGACGCCCGGGAGCGGCGATCCTCCGCCGAGGCGCGACAGCGTTCCGGAGGAACCGGCGCCCGCGAGGGGCGCGCTGCTCTTGTAGTGCAGGCGGGAGCCGTCCCACCAGAGCGCGACGTAGCCGCGGGCGGTCGCGCCCACCGTCTGCGAGACGACACCGCCGTAGAGCGCCTTGAAACGGCGCGGTCCCCAGGCCTTTGCGCGGGCGGCCTGCCAGGCGGCGACGGCCCTTTCGGCCCGGGCAGGGTCCGCCGGTACGGTCGCGGGTCGAACGGTCACGCAGCCCGAGGCGAGGAATCCGACGGCAACCGCCGACACGGTGAGAGCCCGCTTCACTTACGGGTGGCTTCGACCTTGCCTTCGAGCGCGCTCAGCTTCTTGCGGAGCTTTTCGCCACCGTCTTCGGGCTTGAGGGCGAGCGCCCGCGTGAACGCCGCGCGCGCCTTCACGAGATCACCCCTCTTCGCGTACAGGTCGCCGAGGTGGTCTTCGATCGCGGAGTCGTCCGGGTTCAGACGGGCGGCGTCCTTGAGGTACTTCTCGGCGTTGTCGAGCTGCCCGAGCTGGAAGTAGACCCAGCCCAGCGAGTCGAGATAGGCGCCGTTGCCCGGCTCCAGGTCCACGGCCTTCTGGATGTAGGCCCGCGCCTTGTCGAGGTTCTCGTTGCGCTCGGCCCACATGTAGCCCACGTAGTTGAGCGCCGGAGCGTGATCGGGCCGCACGGAGAGGAGCTTTTCGAACGCCGCGACGGCCTCGGGGATCTTCTTGTCGCGTTCCAGGGAGGCCGCGAGCCGGAAGAGGAGATCGGGATCGTTCGGCGTCGCCTGCAGCCCGATCTTCGCGGTCGCAACCGCTTTGTCGTGCTTCTCGAGACGCTGCCAGGCGTCGGCCGCGGCGAGAGCGCCCACGCGATCCTTGGCGGCGAGAGCGGCAAGCACTTTGTCGCCCTCGGCCTGGTCCTTGGGATCGTTCGAGCGCACGAGGAACTCACCGTGGGCGCCCACGAGCGCCGGCGCGCGCTTGCCCTCGGGCACCTTCGCAAAGACCTCCCTCACGAGCGCGAGCCCTTCGGCGGGCTTCTCGTCGTCGCGGGCGATCTGGGCGAGGAGATTGAACGCCTGCCCGTTCAGAACCTCGTCCGCGTCCTTCGTGAAGAGCACGGGCTGCACCCGTTTACGCGCGAGGGCGTAATCCTTGCGCAGGTAGGCCACGTAGCCGAGCTGTCCGTCGATCTGCGCGAGCTCGGCCCCGTCCTTGGACTTCGCTTGCTTGGCGGCCTTCTCGCGAAGACCGACCAGGACCTTCTCGGCCTCGTCGAGCCGCCGCGCTTCCAGGAAGTTGATCCCGCGGCGATAGGAGGCGTCGAGATCGTCCGGGTCCACGGCTTCGAGCCGCTTGAGGATCGCGTCGGCCTCGTCGATCTTCTGCTGCTCCGAGAGCAGGCTCGCGTAGTAGCGGAGTGCTTCCTTGTTGCCCGGATCGGCCTTCAGCACCTCTTCGAAGACGCGCGCGGAGTCGGCGAATCGGCGCACCCTGAGAAGCATCACGGCGTACTCGGTCTTGATGCCGATGTTGCCGGGCTGGGATCTCACGAACTCCTCGAGGATCGGGATCGCCCGGTCGAGCTGGCGGGACCTCTCGTAGACCCGCAGCAGCTCCACGGCGGCGGCCCGGTTCTCGGGCTCGCGATCGCGAATCGATTCGTAGACCTCCTGCGCCTCGGCGAGCTTGCCACTCTTCTGGAGCGCCTCGCCGTACATGAGGATCACGGCGGAGCCGCGCCCCTTGTCGAGGATCTTCTCGAGGACGGGCACGGCGTCGGTCGGACGCTCGAGGCGGAGCAGGGTCTGGGCATACGCCACGGCACCCGACGGCTCGAGCGGCTGGGCCTCGTTGGCCAATTTCAGCTCGGCAGAGGCCGCCTCGATGCCGGCGCGGTCGCGAGCGCTGGCGAGAAGGATCTGCCCGAGGGTGCGCCGCGTGATGGGTGTTCCGCCCAACAGCTCCACGGCCTTGCGGGCCTGGACCTCGGCCTCGGAGAACACGCCGAGGTCACGGAGCTCCTCGGCGAACTCGAGGCGCAGCTGCCCGTCGGCGGGGTCCAGCTCGACGGCCTTGCGGAACAGGCGAACCGATTCCTCGAACTCGGCCTCGCCCGCGAGGAGCTTGGCGCGGAGGTACAGCTCGAGCGCCTGCCTCTTTTTCGATTCGACCTCGGTGAGGGAGTCCTTGGCGGGGATCTCCTTGGAGGACGCCGACGTCGCACCAAGGGCCTGCCCCCCGAACGTGGGCGCGAGGAGGGCGAGAAGGGGGAGGCTGGCGAGTCGAAACCGCATCACACGAGTCTACGATGCAAGAACCCGGCCGGGATGGCCCCTGCTACGCTTGGACGTCCCGACCTTCCGGAGGCTGCACGATGTCTGCTCGAACGACCCCCGAAACCCCCGAAAAGGAAGCGCCCGCCGAAACGGCTTCGCCGTACCGCCCGCGCCACGCGGTGCGCATCGTCACGGCGGCTTCGCTCTTCGACGGGCACGACGCCGCGATCAACGTGATGCGGAGAATCCTGCAGGCCGGGGGTGCCGAGGTGATCCATCTCGGACACAACCGCTCCGTGCGCGAGATCGTGGAGTGCGCGATCCAGGAGGACGCCCAGGCCATCGCGATCACGTCCTACCAGGGCGGCCACGTCGAGTATTTCAAGTACATGGTGGACCTCCTGAGAGAACGGGGAGCGGCCATCAAGGTCTTCGGCGGCGGCGGCGGGACGATCCTCCCCGCCGAGATCGAGGAGCTGCAGGCGTACGGCGTGACCCGGCTCTACAGCCCCGACGACGGCCGGCGCATGGGCCTGCAGGGCATGATCGACGACGTCCTCCGGCAGTGCGACTTCGAGACCGCCGTGCCCGCGATTCCGCCGGACCTCGCGAACGTCTCGCCCTCCGATCCCGATCGGGTGCGGAACCTCGGGAGCCTCGTGACGGCGGCGGAGAACCGCCCCGACGAGTCGCGAAGGCTCCGCGCGACGCTGGACGCGCTTCTCTCTACGAAGCACGTCCCCGTTCTGGGCATCACCGGCACCGGCGGCAGCGGGAAGTCGAGCCTCGTGGACGAGCTGGTCCGCCGGTTCCTCGCCGACTTTTCCGAGAAGACTCTCGCGGTCGTCTCCGTGGACCCCAGCAAGCGCCGCACGGGCGGCGCTCTTCTCGGCGACCGGATCCGCATGAACGCGATCGACGACCCGCGGGTCTTCATGCGCTCCCTCGCGACGCGGCAGGCCAATCTGGCTCTTTCCAGGAACGTGCAGGACGCGATCGACCTGATGAAGGTCGCGGGCTTCGACCTCGTGATCGTGGAGACGAGCGGCATCGGGCAGTCGGACACGGAGATCACCGAGCACTGCGACGTTTCGCTGTACGTCATGACCGCCGAGTACGGCGCCGCGACGCAGCTCGAGAAGATCGACATGCTCGACTTCGCCGACGTCATCGCGATCAACAAGTTCGACAAGCGCGGCTCGCTGGACGCCCTCCGCGACGTGAAGAAGCAGTTCCGCAGGAACCACAACCTCTTCGACGTGCCCGAGGAGTCCCTTCCCGTGTTCGGCACCATCGCCGCTCAGTTCGGCGATCCCGGCATGCACCGGCTCTACCGGCACATCGTCGACACGCTCGCGAAGAAGACCGGCGCGAACCTCCCGTCGACGTTCCAGGTGACCGACGGCATGAGCCGGAAGGTGCACATCATCCCGCCCGATCGCGTGCGCTACCTCGCCGAGATCGTGGAGACCGCCGAGGGCTACGAGCGCTTCGTGAACGAGCAGACGGCGCTCGCACGGAAGCTCTATCAGCTCCACGGCACGATCGCGCTCCTCAGGGAGCGCATCGGACGGAAGACCCTCGAGGTCACCGAGCCCGGAGAGTCGGGCGTGGTGAAGGTCGTCGCGCGGCAGGAGGGCGAGCCCGAGTACCTGGGCGACCTCATCGCCGTCTTCGAGGAGCTGGAACTGAAGCTCCACCCCGAAGCCCGCCAGCTTCTCGCGGAGTGGCCCGCGACCAAGGTGCGCTACGCGGCGGAGA
>CAZXSG010000075.1:0-10264 GCA_964643185.1 uncultured Holophagales bacterium | reverse complement strand
GAGGCGATCGGAAAGGTCGCCGAGCTCACCCCCACCTCGTCGCCGTTCCGGATCGGGATGGACGGCAAGCCGAAGAAGGGCTTCCGGCCGTTCCGCATCGTGGGGCGCCTGCAGCTCGCGACCTCGGCCGAGGGCGGCACGGGGCGCTCGGTGTGGGACGAGTGGCACGTCGTGTTCGACGACGGGCGTTCCGGCTGGCTGGCCGAGGCGCAGGGCTCGTTCTACCTGATGAAGCCCATGCCCACGCCCGAAGGCGTCCCCGAGCTGGAACGGCTCGCGCCCGGGCAGAGGCTCGACATCAAGCCCTACGGGGTCTTCGCCGTGGCCGAGCGCCGCGCCGCGCAATACGCGTCGGCCGAGGGCGAGCTGCCGTTCGACGCCGCCCCGCTCTCGGTCTTCCGGTATGCCGACCTCTCGGGTCCCGAAGGCAGCTTCGCGACCCTCGACTACGGCGCGGATCCCGGCGTCGACGCGTTCTACGTCGGCGTCACGATCTCGCTCGAGGAGCTCGGCATTCCGGGCCTCACGGCCTGGGCCGATCGCCAGACGGCCGCGAAAGCCACTGCGCTCAACTGCCCGAACTGCGGCGGCCCCCTCGAGATTCGCGACCCCAAGGCCACGGTGCGCATGGCCTGCGTCTACTGCGGGGCGATGCTCGGAGCGGGCGGAGCCGGCTCCAAGACGGGCAAGTTCGAGCTCCTCGAACGGCTCAAGAACGTGCCGTTCAAGCCCTCCTTGCCCATCGGATCGGCCGGGACGCTGAACGGTCACGTCTACGTGATCCTGGGCGCCGTCCGCAAGTTCGTGAACGTCGACGGCACGCACTACTACTGGACGGAATACCTCCTCAAGGACAAAGCCTCCGAGGGCTTCCACTGGCTCGCGGAGTCGAACGGGCACTTCACGGTGCTCAAGCCCATCCCGGTGGCCGCGGTCGTCGCGGCGGGCCGCAACGCTCTCTACTCGGGCCGAACCTACAAGCACTTCACGGCCGCCACCGCGACCGTCGAGGCCGTGCTGGGCGAGTTTTACTGGGAGGTCTACGCGGGCGAGATGACGACCGCGTCGGACTACGTCGCCCCGCCGCGCATGCTGTCGCAGGAGCTGGCGGGCGAAGAGGTCAACTGGACCGAGGGCGTCTACGTCACCCAGGAAGAAGTCCTGCAGGCCTTCGCCCCCAAGGAGCCGCTGCCCCCGCCCACCGGCGTCGGCGCGAACCAGCCCTGGCCCGGCAGCGCGACGTTCCCGGCCATCCGCACGGCCTGGCTCACGCTCAGCGCCATCGCGATCGCGCTCTACATCTTCTTCGGCATCCGCGGCCCCAAGAAAATCGTCTACGAGGGCCGGCAAGACCTCACCGCCCTCGCGGCCCTGGCCGAGGACGACCGCGTCATCCTCACGGAGCCGTTCCAGATCCCGGCGACCCGGAACATCGAGGCGCGCATCGACGCGCCCACCGACAACTCCTGGGTGAGCGTGGAAGCGAACCTCATCGACCAGACGACGGGCGAAGTGCGCAGCTTCGTATTGGGCTCGGACTATTACTACGGCTCCTCGGGCGGCGAGAGCTGGAGCGAGGGCAGCCGCTCACGCACGCTCTTCCTCTCGCGGGTCCCCGTCGGCACGTACGTCCTCAGGCTGCAGCCGGAGTTCGAGGTGGGCAAGGGCCCGTCGTACTTCGACTTCAGGCTCCGCTGCGGCGTGCCCCGTTTCTACAAGCTCTTCTGGACGCTCTTCTTCCTCGGGCTCGGTCCCATCTTCATGCTGATCTCCTACGCCGTGTTCGAGGGCAAGCGCTGGGCCGAGAGCGACTACGCGACGACGACCAGCGACGACAGCGGTGGCGGCGATGAGTGACGACGAATGAGGCTCACGACATGAAATCGAACATCTACCGGATCTTCGCCGCGGCGCTCCTCGCCGGCTACGGTGTCGCGGAGCTCGGGGGCTACGAGCTGCCCGGCCGCGTCGCCAAGGGCACGATCGCACCGGGTTCGCGCAATGCGAGCGGATTCCGCTCGTTCAGCTACTGGAACGGAGGCAAGTGATGAGCTGGTGGACACAGCACGGGGGTCAGGTCGTCGCGAGTGTGGTCTTCTCGCTGATCGGGCTCGCGTTCTTCGCGGCGTTCTTCCTGATCCTCCCGAAGATCCTGCCCTTCTCGCTGAAGAAGGAGATCGAAGAGGACCAGAACACCGCGCTCGCGATCGTGATCGCGTCGGTCGTCCTGGGAATCGCGATCATCGTCGCCGCGACCGTTGGATAGGGCCGAGGCTCCGGAACAACCGCAACCGCAGGAGCTCCGTCCGGGTCCGGTCTACCTCACGGTCCTCGTCATCGCGGCCTGCGGGCTCGTCTACGAGCTCCTGGCCGCGACGCTCGCGAGCTACCTGCTCGGCGACAGCGTCACGCAGTTCTCCCTCGTCATCGGCGTCTACCTCTCGTCGCTCGGGCTGGGCTCCTGGCTCTCCCGCTTCGTCGGCAAGGGCGTCGCGCGCCGCTTCGTGGAGATCGAGATCGCCGTCGCGCTGATCGGCGGCTTCTCGGCGCCGGCGCTCTTCTACGCGTTCGGCGTCGTGAAGGCCTTCCAGCCGGTCTTCTACTCGCTCGTGATCGTGATCGGCACGCTCGTGGGCCTCGAGATCCCGCTCATGATGCGGCTCCTCCGGAACACCGTGGACTTCAAGGAGCTGGTCGCCCAGGTCCTCACGTACGACTACCTCGGCGCTCTCTTCGCTTCGGTGCTGTTCCCGCTCCTTTTCGTCCCTCAGCTCGGTCTCGTGCGCACGTCCCTCGTCATCGGCCTCCTGAACGCCGTGGTCGCGCTCTACTCGATCCATCTCTTTCGCGACCGGCTCGGCGGCACCGGGCTCCTCCTCGGCAAGGCCGTGGGAACGATCGTTCTCCTCGCGACCGGAATGGTCTTCGCCGATCGCCTCACCTCGCTCTCGGAGGAGCACCTCTACGCCGACGAGGTCGTCCTCGCGAAGAGCTCGCCGTACCAGCGCATCGTGATCACGAAAAATCGCGCGGGCTTCCAGCTCTTCCTGAACAACCACCTGCAGTTTTCGTCGGTCGACGAGTACCGCTACCACGAGGCCCTCGTACATCCCGCGTTCTCTCTCGTGCCCGGCGCCCGCCGCGTGCTCGTGTGCGGCGGGGGCGACGGCCTGGCCGTGCGCGAGGTTCTCAAGCACGAGAGCGTCGAGAGCGTCACGCTCGTCGACCTCGACCCCCTCATCACGACTCTCGCGCGGGAGAACCCGCTCCTCGCGGCGCAGAACGGCGGCGCGCTTTCGAACCCGAAGGTCACCGTCGTGAACACCGACGCGATGCTCTGGATCTCGGATCCCCTGAACGCGGCGTCGCGCTTCGACGTCGCGATCGTGGACTTCCCCGACCCCAGCTCCTTCGCGGTGGGCAAGCTCTACACCGCTCGCTTCTACGCGCTCCTGGGGCGGCTCCTCGCGCCCGGAGCCGCCGTCTCGGTGCAGTCCACCTCGCCGCTCTTCGCGCGGGAGTCGTTCTGGATCGTCGCGCGCACCATGGAGGCCGCCGGCTTCGTGACGCGGCCTTACCATGTCTCGGTGCCGAGCTTCGGGGAATGGGGCTTCGTCCTCGCGAAGCTCGGCCCGTTCGAGGTCCCGTCCGGCGTGCCGCCCGGCCTCCTCTCCCTGACCCCGGAGACGCTGCCCGCGATGTTCGCGTTCGCGCCCGACATGGCCCGGCCCGGCGAGCTCGAGGTGAACCGCCTGAACAACCAGGTGCTCGTGCACGCCTACGAGCGTGAGTGGAAGAAGTTCAACTGAGCGGGACGCCGGGGTGAATCCCTCGCGCCGTGAGGTGCTCGCCCGCCTCGCCGGGCTCTCGGCCCTGCCCTTCTACGCCGCGGCCCTCGCCGGGTGCGGCAGGGAACGGAGCGCGGAGCCGGCCTTCGGGGGAAGAACGGTCGGCGCGGGCTTCGCGCTCGGGCACCGCCTCCTCACCGGGGAGCTCCTCGACCGCCCGGTATCGCGCCGCGAGGAGGTCGAGGTCGCGATCCTCGGCGCGGGGCCGTCGGGCCTCGCGGCCGCGTGGAGGCTCTTCCGCAAGGGCGTGCGGGACATCTCGATCTTCGAGCTCGAGGGCGCGCCCGGCGGCACGGCCGTCTCCGGAGAGAACGCGATATCGCGTTACCCCTGGGGCGCTCACTACCTGCCCGTCCCCGTCGAACGGGACGAGCTCCTCGAGGCGCTCCTCGAGGAGGCCGGCGCTCTCGTGGGACGGGACGCATCCGGCGTCCCCGAGTGGGCCGAGGAGGTCCTCTGCCGCGAGCCGGAGGAGCGCCTCTTCTATCGCGGTCTCTGGTGGGAAGGCCTCTATCCGCGGGCCGGAGCGTCTGCCGCAGAGGTCGCCGAGCGGGACCGCTTCGACGCGGAGATGCGCGGTTTCGCGGCGCTGCGCGACGGGAAGGGCCGCAGGGCCTTCGCGTTGCCGTCACGCCTTTCGTCGGACGACGCGGACCTCCTCGCGCTGGACCGGATCCCGTTCTCGGAATGGCTGGACGCGCGGGGCTATCGCGGGACGCGCCTCCGCTGGGTGCTCGAGTACGGCACGCGCGACGACTTCGGCTCGTCGCTCGAGCAGGTGTCGGCCTGGGCCGGAATCCACTACTACGCCGCGCGCCTTGCGGGGGGTCGAGCGGTGCGCAGCCCCGTAGGGGCGGAGCCACAGGTCGAAGAGGCCGCGCCGTTCCTCACCTGGCCCGAGGGGAACGGCCGTCTCGTGGAGACGCTCCTCCGGCCCGTGGCGTCCCGCCTCCGCACGGGGCATCTGGCGTTCGACGTCCTGCCTGGGGACGGGGCGGCTCCCGCGCGGGTGAGGCTCCTCGACGCCGCGAAGGACGAGGTCGTCGAGGTGGCGGCGCGGCACGTCGTCTTCGCGCTCCCGAAGCACACGGCCCGGTTCATCCTGGCACCCTGGCGCGCGAGCCGTCCCGCGTTCCTCACCGCGTTCGACGAAGCTCCCTGGCTCGTCGCGAACCTCACGCTGAGCGGCCGCCCGCGCGAGGAGCGCGGCTTCCCCCTCGCGTGGGACAACGTGATCCACGACTCGCCCGGCCTCGGGTACGTGGTCGCGACCCATCAGTCACTCGTGGACCGCGGGCCGACCGTGATCTCGTACTACCGGCCGTTCGCCGGCGAGCCCTCCGCCGAAGCCCGCAAGGCCCTCTTCGGGGCGACGTGGAAGGAGCTGGCCGAGGCCGCCGTGGCCGATCTCTCGCGCGCCCACCCCGATCTTCCGGGGCTCGTGACGAACGTCGACGTCATGCGCTGGGGCCACGCGATGGCCCGGCCGGCGCCCGGGTTCGTCTGGGGCGAGGCGCGCCGGGCCGCGGCCGCGCCGCTCGGAAACGTCCTCTTCGCGCACGCCGACGTCGCGGGCCTGCCGCTCTTCGAAGAGGCCTTCGACGCCGGCACCCGCGCGGCCGGGGAGATCCTCAGAGCTTCAGCCTGAGCCCCAGCTGGAGCTGCGTCTCCGCGCGCTTCACGGGCAGGTTCAGCGTCTCTCGCGAGGGCCGCTCGCTCACGACGCGGACGGCCTCGAGCACGATCCGGTGGGCGCCCAGCACGCGCACCTGATAGGCCGCCGTGAACGCGTGGCCGCTCTCACCGTTGTCGTCGGCCGCGAGCAGCGAGTCCTCGTCTCTCACGAGGAAGCGCTCGGCCCGCAGCGAGAAGCGGTGGATCCCCACCGGCAGCGACACGAGCGCGAAGCCCGACGTGAACCGGATGGAGACGAGGTCGCCCGGCCCCATCCCGCTCGTGCCGTGAAGACCCTGCACGAGGATCTCGAGGCGTGAGAGACGGGCCTTCGCCGCGCCGCTCAGGAACTCCGTGCGCCACGCGTACTGCGCGCCGTCGAACTCCGTCTCGAGACCCCGGTTCGCGAAACCGAAGACGCGTACCTCGAGAACGTCGGTGTGCGAGTAAACCAGCCCGGCGTAGCCGCCCAGCCGGCCGTCGATCTCCCGGTGCGGGGTCACGAACGGCGACTGCTGCGCGAAGACGCCGCCCGGCGCGAGCGAGGCGACGCGGGGCAACGGCAGCCGGCCTTCGGTCGTCGTGAGCCGGTCCTGGAGCACGAAGCCACGCCACGCGAGCACGCTGCCCGCGGGGTCGCTGTTTCCCACCACGGCGCCCACGATGCGGAGGTCCGAGCGCGTGCCGGAGAGCACGAGCGCCGTCTCGAGCCCCGTGGCCCGCACCTCCTCGCCGATCCACGAGCTGGCCGTGGACGACGTGAGCGTGAACGGGCTCGTCCACGCGAGGCCCGTGTTCTCAAGGGAGAACGGCGGGAAGAAGATCCCGAGCCGGAGGTCCAGCTTCGCCGTCGGGGAAAGCCTCGGCTCGAAGCGGGCGAACGCCTCCACCAGGCCGAGGCGCGTCGAAGTGCGGGCGCTCCTCGGCTCGAGGTCGGCCTCGACGTGGGCCCGGAACGAGATCGCTTCGCTCGCGCGCGCGTCGATCACGGCCGCGGCCCCGGCGAGCCGGAAGAGGGCGTTTCGGGACCCGCCCTCCTGCTTCCCGCCGTAGCGCGTCTTGCCGAGCCCGGCATCGAGCGCCGAAACGGAAGAGGACGGCAGGACGAGCCGCGCGTCGACGAGCCCGCGCACGGCGATCCCTGGCTCGTCCTGCGCGAGGGCCCGTGTCGCGCCGAGCGCCACGGCCGCGAGAATCGGCAAACGGAGCCTCAGGCAGCGGATCACCCGGAAACTCTCGCACAATGCACGGGTGGAGTCCCCATCGCGTTCCGGATTTCTCTTCGGCAGGACGCCCGATCTCGCGCTGTTCGGAGGCTCGGCGCTCCTCGCCGTGGGCCTCCTCGCCGCGGGGCGGTTCACGGGGGACCTGAACGGCGACGCGCCGCTCTGGGTGTGGATGCTCGGCGTCCTAGGCGTCGACGTCGCGCACGTCTGGTCGACGGCCTATCGGGTCGCGGCAAACCCCGCCGAGCTCTCGCGCCGCAAGGCCCTCTACGTTTCCGTGCTGGTCCTCGCCTGGGTGGGCGGGGTTCTCCTCTACGCCGGCTCACCGATCCTCTTCTGGAGGGTCCTCGCCTACCTCGCCGTCTTCCATTTCGTGAGGCAGCAGTACGGCTGGGTCTCCCTGGCCCGCAAGAAGAACGCGGAGGGCGAGGCCGGACGGCTCATCGACACGCTCACCATCTACGCCGCGACGCTCGCGCCGCTCGTCTTCTGGCACGCGAGCCCCGGCCGGCGCTTCCACTGGTTCCTGGCGGGCGACTTCGTGATCGCGCTGCCGAACGTGGCCGGCCCTCTCGCGATGGCGATCCTCGCCGTCCTCCTCGCCGCCTACGGGGTGAAGGAGGCTCTCCGCGCGCGCCAGGGTCTTCCGCTGTCGTTCACGAAGAGCCTCGTCGTCGGGACAACGGCACTCACCTGGACGCTCGGCATCGTGGTCTTCAACTCCGACTACGCGTTCACCGTGACGAACGTCTTCGTTCACGGCATCCCCGATCTGGGTCCCGTTTACCTCCCGTCCAAAAAAAGCCCCGAAAGGCGCCCCGGGCTGGGCCGGCCCCCCGCCCGTGGCGACCGGCTCGTCGGGAGTGCCGCGCTCTTCCTGCTGCCCCTCCTCGCGATCGCCTTCCTCGAGGAATGGGGCTGGGACCGCCTCCTCTGGCACGAGAACGGAGTCCTCTTCCCGGGGCCCGACGTGACTCCGTCCGCGACGCTCCTTGCGCTCGTCGTTCCGCTCCTCGCCGTGCCGCAGGCGGCCCACTATCTGCTGGACGGCCTCCTCTGGAAGGTCGTGCCCGAGAATCGCGAAACCGTGGACGCGCTGGGACTCCCCACATGACGCTCGGAACGCACTTCATCCTCGACCTCGCGGGGGCCCCGTTCGCGGCGCTCGACGACGAGCGGCTGGTGCACGAGGCGCTCGTCGTGGCCGTCGCGGAGATGGGCGCGCGCGTCCTCGGCGTGTACCTCCACCGCCTCGAGCCGCAGGGCGTCTCGGGCGTCGTGGTGATCTCGGAATCGCACCTCACGATCCACACCTGGCCCGAGCGGGGCGAGGCCGCGATCGACCTCTTCTCCTGCGGCGACCCCGCCCGCGCCCGCGACGCGGCCCGCCGGCTGCCGGAGAAGCTGTCCGCCTCGACGTTCACGCTCCGCGAGATCCCGCGGGGGGTGACGCCCGGGAACGCCTCCGGCGAGCTCTCCTTGATTTACTGAAGCAACCGAACCCTCGCTATGATGAAAGAGCTGGCGCGCCGCGCCGGACACCAGGAGACATCGATGCGCCGTTCGCTCCCTCTTGCCCTCTCGACTCTCGCCGCGCTCGCGACGTGCCCGCTCGTCGCGCAGAAGCCCACGCTCCCTTCGCAGGTTCCTCTCACCGTGAGCGTGAAGCCCTGGGGACCCACGCAGGAAGCGCTGGATGCGGCTCGCGAGAAGCTCCTGGCCAGCGCCGAGATCCGGTCACGCCTCTCCTCCGACAACCGTCTGCTCTGGTTCGACATGGTGTGGCCGGAGGAGAAGGTCAACGGGAGCTACGTCGCCCCGGATCGCTACCGCGCGACGTTCTACGACTACGGTAAGAAGCAGCCGTTCGTGTTCGAGGGCCGCCTCGACGCGCCCGAGAGCCCCGAGCTGCTCCCCCGCCCCGCCGACGAGCCGGACCCCAACACGGCCGAGTACGAGGCCGCGACCGCGATCGTGAAGGCGGACAGCCGCTTCGCCACGGCCATTGCCGAGCGGCGGCTCTCGTTCTACCCCCCGATGCCGCCCCTCGTCACGGGCCAGAAGAACCGCACGCTCACCGTGGGCGTCATTTCCCTCGATCCGGGCAGCCGGGCCAACGAGATCCTCGGCGTCGACATGATCACGAAAGAGGTGACCCGCTACGCGGCGGGCGCGCCCATGAAGTCCATGGCGAGCCCGGATGCGGGCTGCGGCGCCCCCAACGCGGCACAGTCCACCACCGCCAAGGGCACCGCGGGCCAGTTCGAGGTGGTCGTGACGCAGGGCCCCACCGAGATCTGGCGGCTCGTGGTGGTGCGCCCCTCGGCCAGCTCGGGCCTCCGCGGCTCGGGCGTCGAGCTTATCAACGTGAACTACAAGGGCAAGCGCATCCTCTCGCGGGCGCACGCGCCGATCCTGAACGTCCAGTACATCAATGACGCCTGCGGTCCCTACCGGGACTGGCAGTATCAGGAAGGTCAGTTCTCGGCGACCGGCACCGACGTCGCGAACGGCGTCCGCCAGTGCACCTCACCGCCCTCGGTGATCCTCGAGAACGGTACCGACACGGGCAACTTCCGGGGCATCGCGTACTGGGTTTCGGGCAGCGACATCCGGCTCGTCTCGGAGCTCGAGGCCGGCTGGTATCGCTACATCACCGATTTCCGCCTTCTCGGCAACGGCACCATCCAGCCGCGCTTCGGGTTCGGCGGCGTGAACAACACGTGCATCTGCAGCGTCCACAACCACCACGTGTACTGGCGGTTCGACTTCGATGTGGCGGGCACGACGAACCGCATCGCCGAGGACCGGCTCTACGGCGGGGTGCCGCAGACGAAGGAGCTGGCCAGGAAGCGCGACGGCCGGACCACGTGGACGATCTCGAACCCGTTGACGAACGAGTCCTACAAGATCGTGCCTGGCGCCCGGGACGGCGTGGCCGACAAGTACGGTCGCAACGACATCTGGTTCCTCCAGAGCAAGGTCAACGAGGTGGAGGACGGTGTGAACTGCACCTCGGGCGGCTCCTGCCAGACCTGGGCGAACATCGACAAGTTCGTCACCGGAGAGTCGATTCAGGACACCGACCTCATCGTGTGGTACGGCGCGCACTTCGTTCACGACGAGCTGAACGGGCAGGCCGAAGACCACGTGGTGGGACCCGACTTCATTCTCAAGCGCTGGTAGCCCGAAACGGCGATCCGGAAACGACGAGGGGCGGCTTTGGCCGCCCCTTTTCGTTCGGTTCCGGTGGGGGGTTCGGGCCACCCGGCCCGGCCCAATTACTGGGCGCTGTTCAGAACGGGCGCGCCGGCCGCGGCTGCGGCAGGCTCGGCGCCAGGCTCGGAAGCGACCCCGGCGGCGCCTTCGCCACTCTGGGCTCCTTGGGCTCCTTGGGCTCCTTCGGCTCCCTCACCGGCTTCACCGTCGCCACCCTCCATGGGGGTGCCGTCGGGGTTGTTCTTCTTCTCGGCGCGCTTCTGGGCCTTCTCTTCGCGCTTCTGCTTCTTGGCCAGC
>CAZXSG010000074.1:0-10274 GCA_964643185.1 uncultured Holophagales bacterium | reverse complement strand
GGAGGCGAGCCGGCGACACGAAGGGGCGCGGGAGGCCTTCGGCAGGCAGGAGCCTCGGATCCGGCGAGACGGCCGCGCCGAACGGCTCCCCGTCGGCGAACTTGTACGGCTTCTGCACGGGATCGCCGTAGCCCGTGGACGCGGGCACGTCGGCGAGCCGCTGCACGTACGCCGAGCCGTGGCTCGAGAAGAGCGCGCAGAGCTCCTTCGTCGAGCCCTGCATCACGGCCTGCACGGTGTCGCCCTCGCGGAGCCTCGTGGACTTGGGATCCTTCAGCGCCTGGAGGCGCTTCCACCAGCCATCGGCCGTGAGGACGGCATACGTGTCCTCGTGCTGGACGAAGGCGTCGGCGTCGTACTCGGGCTCGTCGGCCGACGCGGCGATGCGCGTCCTGCGCTTTTCGCCCACCATCTGCCCGCGGATCTCCACGAGCTCTCGCTGCACGACGCCCCAGAGCTTGCGGTCGGAGGCGAGGATCGCCTCGATGCGCGCGGCCTCGGCCTGCTTTTCGGCCAGCTCGGCGCGCAGCGCGTTGATCTCGAGCCGCGCGATCTTGTAGAGCTTCGTCTCGAGAATCGCGTCGGCCTGCTCCTCGTCGAGGTCGAAGCGCTTCATGAGCTTCTGCGCCGCGTCCTGCTTGCCGTCGCTCTGCCGGATGATGCGGATCGCCTCGTCGAGCGCGTCGAAGATCTTGATGAAGCCTTCGAGGAGATGGATCCGCCGGCGCAGCTCGGCGAGATCGAACTCGAAGCGGCGCGTCACGGTGGCGTGCCGGAAATCCAGGAAGTAGCGGAGCATCGCCGCGAGCGAAAGCCGCTTGGGCTCGGCGATCTCGGGGCGCGCCGTGGGCACGAGGCACGTGAGGTTGACGCCCACCGTCACCTCGAGCGGCGTGTGCTTGAAGAGGTACGTCATGACGAGCGCCGGGTCCGCGTCCTTCTTCAGCTCGAGCACGATACGGACGTCGTCGGTCGATTCGTCGCGCACGTCGACGAGGGCCGGGAGCTTCCTTTCGATGATGACGTCGCCGATCTTCAGCACGAGCGGTCCCTTGTCGATGCCATAGGGAATCGACGTGATGACGACCGTCTGCCCGCCGCGCTCACGGGGCTCCGTCTCCCACTCGCCGCGCAGCTTGAACGTCCCCTGCCCCGTTTCGTAGAGGTCGCGGAGCTCCTTCTTCGTCGCGAGGAGCCGCCCGCCCGTGGGGAAGTCGGGGCCCTTGATGTGCCTGAGAGGGTCGGCGGTCGCGTCGTCGATCGCGGCGATCGCGGCGTCGAGGACCTCGAGCGGGTTGTGCGGCGGAATCGACGTCGCCATGCCGACGGCGATGCCCTGCGCGCCGTTCATGAGGAGGTTCGGGAAGCGCGCGGGGAGCACGATGGGCTCGCTGTAGACGCCGTCGAAGCTGGGCCGCCAATCGACCGTGCGCTTCTTGAGCTCCCCGATGAGCTCCACGGCCGGCTGCGTGAGCCGCGCCTCGGTGTACCGGTAGGCCGCGGCCGCGTCGCCGTCGAGCGCGCCGAAATTGCCATGCCCGTCGACGAGCGGGACACGCAACGTGAAGCTCTGCGCCATGCGCACCATCGCGTCGTAGATCGCGACGTCGCCGTGCGGGTGGTACTTGCCGATCACATCGCCGACCACCGACGCCGACTTCTTGAACTTCGCGTCGGGCGTCAGGTGGAGGTTCTGGTACATCGCGAAGAGAATTCGGCGCTGCACGGGCTTGAGCCCGTCCCGCACGTCGGGGAGCGCGCGGGACGTGATGACCGAGAGCGCGTAGTTCAGGTAGCGGCGGCGGGCCTCCTCGGGAAGCGGGATGTCCTGCTCGAACGAAAGAAACGGCTGCGAATCGTCGTCGCCCGGGGATCCTTTCCGTCTCGCCATTCGGTCACTTCACCTCGCAGAGGCAGTGCGCGTAGATCCCCTTGGGGTCGTTCCAGGCGAGGACGCGCCGGGTCTCGTCGGTGAGGTCCGAGAGCACGCGCGCGACGGGCGGCGGGGTGCCGGACTTCACACGGGTGCCCAGGACGCTGCGCACGGCACGGCTCTCGAGGAGCTGCTTGACGAGCTGCTCCTTGAACGTGAGGTCCTTCTCGACGTAGGTGACGCGGTACTTCGGCTTCAGGTTCGCCCGGCGGGCCGCCGATGAGATCGCGTCCGAGAGGTTTCCGAGGCTGTCGACGAGCCGGGCCTCCTTGGCGTCCTGCCCGCTCCACACGCGGCCGCGGGCCAGCTTGTCGACCTCTTCCTTCGTCATCTTGCGGGATTCGGCGACGCGCTCGAGGAACTCGTCGTAGCCGTGATCGATCATCGACTGCATGATTTCGCCGATGCGCGGGTCGAGGGGCATGTCGAGCCGGCCCTTCCCCGCGAACGAGGTCGTCCCCACGCCGTCCACGTGGATCGACGTGTACTTCTCGAGCGCCTTCCCGAACGTCGGGATCATCCCGAAGATGCCGATCGAGCCCGTGATCGTGTTGGGGTTGACCCAGATCTCGTCGGACGCGGTCGCGATCCAGTAGCCGCCCGACGCGGCCACGGTACCCATGGACACCACGACGGGCTTCTTGGCCTCGCGGGCGAGCACCAGCTCGCGGCGGATGACGTCGGACGCGAAGGCGCTCCCGCCCGGGCTGTCGACGCGGAGGACGATGGCCTTCACCGAGTCGTCCTCGCGGGCCTTGCGGATGAGAGCGGCGGTGGAGTCGCCGCCGATCGTGCCCGGAGGCTTCGTGCCGTCCAGGATCTCGCCCGCCGCCACGACCACCGCGACGGCATCGCCGGTCTCGAGCGGGTTCTTCACGTGGAGGCCCAGCACCTTCACGTAGTCGTCGAGCGTGACTTTCGAGAAGGACTTGCCGTCGGCGTCCTTGCCGGCCAGCTAGACGAGGCGCCTCCGCACGACGTCTCGCGGGGCCAGCGTGTCCACGAGCTTCTCGCTGAGCGCCAGCTTGGCGGCGTCGCCCCCCTGCGCCTTCAAGCGGGCGGGGTAGTCCTCGATCATGGCCGTGATGTCCTCGGGCTTCACCTTGCGGGCCGTCGCGACGTCACCGAGGTAGCCGCGCCAGAGGTCACCCATCCAGTCGAGATCGGCCTCCTTGGCCTCGGGAGACATGTCGTTCCGGATGTAGGGCTCGACGAAGCTCTTGTACTCGCCCACGCGGAAGACGTTCCACTCGAGCCCGAAGCGGTCGATGGCGTCCTTGTAGTACATGCGGTACCGGCCGAAGCCCTCGAGGAGCACCATGCCGTCTTCCGACATGAAGACCTCGTCGGCCCGCGCGGCGAGGAAGTACTGACTCTGGGTGTAGCGGTCTCCGGCCGCGATCACCTTCTTGCCGGTCTTGCGGAACTTGTCGAGGGCTTCCGCGACGTCCTGGAGCTTCGTGAGACCCGAGCCCTGCATGCCGTCGAGATCGAGGAGCACGGCCTTGATGCGCTTGTCCTCGCGGGCCTTGTCGAGGGCCTCGGTGACGTCCCGCACGAGAGTCTCCTTCGCCGCGTCGCCCGCGGCGAGGGCGCCGATGAGGTCCCCGCTCGAGCGTCCCGTGAGCTGCTCGACGAGCGGCCCCTCGAGGTCCAGCACGAGCACGGCGCTCGAGGGCACCTTGGGTCCTCCTCCGCCGGCGAGCATGCCGATGAGGAAGCCTCCGAAGATCCCCACGAAGATGGCCAGAAACAGCACCTTGGCGCTCGTATCGACGACCAGGTAGACGCCCTTGAGGAACCGCACGAACCCGGACTTCTTTTCGGGCATCGGCTCGCGCACCGGCGGCGGATCTGCGTATGGGTTCATGGAAGCCTCCGTCCCGGTCCTGACCGGGGTCGCCGGAGTGTACGCATGGCAGGCCTTCCGGGATCTGGCGGGCCCCAGGATGTAAACGAACTCCCCTGGAACGCGTCTCTTAAAGCGTCACCGGAAGGGCCCAGACCTTCCGGATCCTGCGAGGGAAAGGGGACCATCCAATGACCACCACGAAATCCAGAACGTCCACCGTCATCAACCGAATCGCCGTCGCCGCGGGCGCGCTCGTGCTCACGACCGGCCTGGCAGGCCTGGCGCTCGCCGGCCCGGGCCGTGGAGGGGAGCACGGGGGAATGGGTCCGGGAATGGGCCCGAGACTCCACGCCGCGCTGCGTCATCTCGATCTCTCGGACACCCAGAAAGAGCAGATCAAGGCCAAGCTCGAGGCCGCCAAGCCGAACATGCAGGCGCTCAGGGACCAGGGAAAGCTCGATCGGGACGCGCTGAAGGCTCTCCTCGACGCGCCGAACCCCGACAAGCAGGCGGTGGGCGAAGCGACCATCCGCCTTCATGAGCACCGGCAGGCCGTGAAGGCCGAGATGGAGCGCACGCGCACCGAGATCGAGGCTCTCCTCACCCCGGAGCAGCGCGAGAAGCTGGCCGAGATGAAGGAGCGCCGGCAGGAACGCCGGGAGGATCGCCGCGAGCGCCGCGGGCGAGGTATGGGGGCGTTCTGATCCTGGGGGTTTCTCGAGGAACCGATGTCCTGCAAAGGAGCCCGAAAGGGCTCCTTTCTCGTTGGCGGGTAGGATCGCCGGATGGAGCCATCCGAACCCGTCCTCGCCGTTCACGACCTCCGGAAGACCTACCGGGAGCTCGTGGCCGTGGAGGGGCTGTCGTTCGAGGTGAAGGCCGGTGAGGTCTTCGGCCTCGTGGGGCCGAACGGCGCCGGCAAGACGACGACGCTCCGTTCGATCGCCGGCATCCTCCCTCCCACCTCCGGCCGCATCACCATCGACGGCCACGACCTCGAGACGGACGCCGTCGAAGCCAAGCGCCGTCTGGCCTTCATGCCCGACGAGCCCAGGCTCTTCGACTACCTCACCGTGCGGGATCACCTGGCCTTCGCGGCGCGTCTTTATGACGTGAAGGACGCCGAGGAGAAGGGCCGCGTCCTCCTCGAGGAACTGGCGCTCACCGGCAAGGAGGACGCGCTGCCCTCGGAGCTCTCGCGGGGCATGAAGCAGAAGCTCGTGATCGCCTGCGGCCTCCTCCACACGCCGCGCCTCCTCGTCTTCGACGAGCCGCTCACGGGCATCGATCCGGGCGGCATCCGCCGCATGAAGCAGACGATCGTGAAGCGGGCCCAGGAGGGTGCGGCCGTCATCGTGTCCTCGCATCTCCTTCCCCTCGTGGAGGAGATCTGTCATCGCGTGCTCATCCTCGCGAAAGGAAAGTCCGTCCTCACGGGAACGCTCGACGAAGTCCGCCGGTTCGCCGGTGAGAACGCCTCCCTCGAAGATGTGTTCCTCAAGGTCACCGAGGGCATCGGCCCGGAATGACGGCCTCCCCTCTCGCGCTCTTCGCGTTCCTTCTCAGGCGCAGCCTCGTGAACCGAGTGAAGGTGCGCCTTCGCAGGCTGCGCGAGCCGCGCTACGCGATCGGGCTGATCCTGGGCCTCGCCTACATGGGCATGGTGGTCGTGAAGCCCATCCTCACGAAGCGCGCGCCCCTGAGAGGTTCGCCTGCCTCCCCGGGCCTGCCCCTCGAAGCCGACGCGTTTCGGAATGCGTTCGCCCTGTTCGCGACCTATGTGGTCACGGCGATCGCGGCCCTCAACTGGATCTTCCGGAGAGCCTCCCCGGCCCTGCCTCTCTCCGAAGCCGACGTCCAGTTCCTGTTTCCGGCGCCGCTCCCGAAGCGCTCGGTGAAGCACTTCGCGCTCCTCAGGCCGCAGCTCGGGGTGCTCTTCTCGGCCCTGGTGATCGGCGCCGTCTTCGGCGCCTCGCGGGGAAACGTGCCGACCACGATCCTCTCGAGCTGGCTCCTCCTTTCCGCGCTCTCGCTCCACTCGTTGGCCCTGGGCTTCACGAAGGCGTCCTGGGACGCCCGGTCTGAGCGTTTCGGGCTCGCGATGCGCGCCGGCCTCGCCCTCCTGGCCATCGCGGTCCTGGGAGTCCTCGTGATCTCGGGTGTCGACCGCCTCCCCGCCGCCGCGGCGCCGAAGGACGCCGCGCTCACGCCCGCTGCGGCGCCGAAGGACGCCGTGCTCACGCCCGCCGCGGCGCCGAGAGCCGGAGCGGAGCGGCCGCTCGGGATCCTCGAGATGATCGCCCGCGGGGCGGGACCGATCGTCCTCTGGCCCGCGCGCGCTTTGATCGAGGCCTGCTCCGCCACCAGCGTCACGGGGGTGCTGACGACGCTGCCGTTCGCGCTCCTCGTCCTCGGCCTGCTGTACCTCTGGGCGATGGCCGCGAGCGATCACTTCGAGGAGGCCACGCTCGAGGGCGCTCGCGCCCGGACCGAGCGGGTCGAGCGGTTCCTGAAGGACGGCGGGGTCGCGCGGATCACGCCACCTTCCCGGAGGCGGCTCGTGCCGTTCGCGCTCGCGCCCGGCGGACGCCCCGAGCTCGCCATCGTCTGGAAGAACCTCATCATGTGGAGCCGCATGCGGCTCGCGAGCTTCGGCCTCGGGACGCTGGCTCTCGGGCTCGTGGCCGGCCTCGCGGGAGCCGGCCTTTCGAGGGGCCTCGCGCTCGAAGACACGGTCTCCCTGGCGCTGGCCTCGGGTCTCGCGGTGATCGCCATGGCGGTCTCGTACGCGACGGCGTTCGCGACGCGCAACGACCTGCGCTCGGATCTCGGCAATGCCGACGTGATCCGCACCTGGCCGCTCTCGCCCGAGCGCGTCGTGCGCGCCGAGCTCGCGGCCCCCTGGCTCCTCTCGACCCTCGTCCTCGTGAGCGGCCTCTTCCTCACGGTCTGCCTCCGCGCGGGGTCTCTTCTCGCGGCCCCGCCAGTCGACGGGGGCAAGGTGTACGCGACGTTCAACGGGTTCCTCTCCGCGAGCCTCTCGGCCGCGCTGTTCCTGCCGTCCCTGATCCTCGCGGTGCTCGTCATCCAGAACGCGGCCACTCTGGCCTTTCCGGCGTGGTTCCCTCCCGGCCCGCAGCGGCGCGTGTACGGTGTCGAGACGACGGGAATCCGCCTTCTCGCCGCTCTCGGTACGTTCCTCGCGATCGGCGTGGCGCTGATTCCCTCGAGCCTCCTGGCCGGTCCGGTGCTCTACGCCGTCCTCCGCTACGAGCTGGTCTCCCTGCTGCCCCTGGCCGCATTCCTCGCGGCGCTGCCCGTCTACCTCGAGGCATTCCTCGCAACGAAGGTCATGGGCCGCCTCCTCGCGAGCCTCGATCCGGCGCAGGATCTGGACGCATCCTCTTCCGCGGCGTAGAACATCAGGGGAGAACCTCATGAGCACCCGTCCCGCCACCCGACTCTCCCTCTCCCTCGCGCTCGCCCTGGCCGCGTCCCTCGCGTTCGCGGACGAGCCCCCCAAGGCGACCCCGACGCCCGTGCTGGATCCGAAGACCGCCGCGATCGAGGAATGGCTCGACAAGGGCCAGGCCTTCGAGAACGAGGGCAAGGCCGGCAGCTTCGAGAAGGCGCGCGACGCGTTCGCGAGGGCGCAGGAGCTCGCGCGCGCAGCCGGAGACGTCGGCCGCGAGGCCAAGGCTCTCGACGGCCTCGCCTTCCAGCAATTCAGCATGGGAGAGAAGCGCAAGGCCATCCAGATGTGGGAGGAGTGCGTCCTGCTGCGCCGCAAAGCGGGCGACAAGAAGGGTGAGGCCTTCACGCTCCAGGGTCTCGGCCTCGCGTACGGCGAGGCGGGCGAGCCGAAGAAGGCGCTCGAGATCTACGACCGCGCGCTCGCCCTGGCCCGCGAGGCCGGCGACCGGCACACCGAGGGCGGCCTCCTCAACAACATCGGCGGCATCCACTGGCGTACAGACCGGATGCTCGAGGCCCTGGGCTTCTACGAGAAGTCCCTGGCGATCTCCCGGGAGCGAAAGAACCGCAAGGCCGAGGCGTCGACGCTCTCGAACATCGGCGACGTGTATCGAAGGCTCGGAGACAACGACCGCGCCCTTTCGTATTTCGGCCAGGCCCTCGCGATCCGGATCGAGATCAAGGACCTCCGGGGCCAGGGCATCAACCTCCATCAGCACGGACTCGTGTTCCGCGAGCTGGGCCAGCTCGAGAAGGCCCGCGATTTCTTCGAGAAGGGCCTCGCCAAGCGGCTCGAGGCCGGCGACAGGACGGGCGAGGGCTACTCGTACGGCGGCCTCGGCGGCATCACGCTCGCGCTCGGCGACGCGGCGAAGGCCCTCGAGCTTCTCGACAAGGCCATCGCGATCTGGAAGTCGATGGGCAATCGCGCCGCGCACGGCGAGGCGCTCTCGACGCGCGGAGACGCGCTCCTCGCGCTCGGCCGCAGGGACGAGGCGCTGGCGGCCTATCGAGAAGCGGCCTCTCTCGCGTCACAGGCCGGGGACCGTACGTTCGAGGCCCGTGCGCTCGCAGGCTCGGCCCGGGCGAGCCGGGACGCCGGGAACCTCGTGGAGGCGCGTAAGGCGATCGACGCCGCCATCACGATCGTCGAGGACCTGCGCCAGCGCGTGACCCGCCAGGACCTCCGCACGACGTACTTCGGAACGGTCAAGAGCTTCTACGACCTGCGCACCGACATCCTCATGCGGATGCACGCCAAGGACGCGAACGCCGGCCACGATCGCGAGGCTTTCCGCACCGTCGAATCCTCCCGTGCACGGACGCTCCTCGAGATCCTGGCCGAGGCGCGGGCCGACCTTCGGAAGGGCGCCGATCCGGCCCTGCTCGCGCGCGAGAGCGCCGCCCGTCTCGAGCTCGACGCCCGCGACGAAGCCCGCCGCAAGCTGCTCCAGAAACCGGTCTCCGCCGAGGAGACCACGGCCGCGGAGAAGGCCCTCAACGAGGCTCTCACCGAGCTCGAGAACGCCCGCACCGCGATCCGCAAGGCCAGCCCGTCGTTCGCGGCCCTTTCGCAGGCGCAGCCCGTCGACGTGGCCGAGACCCAGGCGCTGCTCGACGACGGGAGCGTGCTCCTCTCGTACTCCCTCGGCTCCGAGTCGAGCTGGGGCTTCCTCGTCGGCAGGACGGCGTTCCGGAGCTTTCCGCTGCCCGGCCGCGAGACCATCGAGAAAACCAGCCGGCAGGCCTACGAGGCGCTCACGGCGCGCAACACAGGGCCCTCGGACGAACCGGCCGCCGGCAGGAGAGCCCGCGTCGCGAAGGCCGACACCGCTTTCCAGACCGCCGCGGCGAGCCTCGCGGACATGCTCCTCGGCGGACTGCGCGAGGAGCTCTCTGGCAAACGCCTCCTCGTCGTGAAGGACGGGGCGCTGGCCTACGTTCCGTTCGGAGCCCTCCTCGTGAGCACGGATGGGTCGAAGGCCCGCAAGCCGCTCGTGTCGACGCACGAGATCGTCATTCTGCCCTCGGCGTCCACGCTGGCGGCGCTCCGGTCGCGGGTGCGTCCGAGGCCCGAGAAATCCGTCGCGGTCCTCGCCGACCCCGTCTTCTCCCGCTCGGATTCCCGTGTCGCGCCCGGGCTCCCGTCCGAAGGCGCTCCGGGTGAGGACCTCCGCGCGGTGGCCGATCTCACCGGACTCACGCGGCTGCGGTTCTCCCGCCAGGAGGCCGAGGTCATCGCGAGCCTCGAGCCCTCGGGGACGCGCACGGCCCTCGATTTCGCGGCCTCCCGCGCGGCCCTCGTCGAGCCCGGCTCCCCGGCCTCGAAGGTCCGCTACCTCCATCTCGCGACCCACGGGCTCCTCGACAGCAAACACCCGGAGCTGTCGGGCGTCGTGCTCTCGCTCGTGGACGAGAAGGGCCGGAGCGTCGACGGCTTCCTGCGTCTCGCCGACGTCTACAACCTCGACCTCGCAGCCGAGCTCGTCGTGCTGTCGGCCTGCCAGACCGCCCTCGGCAAGGAGATCCGCGGCGAAGGCCTCGTGGGCCTCACGCGCGGTTTCCTGCACGCGGGCGCGCGCGGCGTCGTGGCGAGCCTCTTCAGCGTGCAGGACCGGGCCACGGCCGAGCTGATGAAGGGCTTCTATCGCGGCCTCCTCGAAAAGGACCTGCCCCCGGCCACGGCCCTCCGCGAGGCCCAGAGGACTCTCCTTTCCGACAAGCGCTTCGCGGCCCCATACTTCTGGGCAGCGTTCGAGCTCCAGGGAGATCCGCGAACCGAGTGACCTCAAGAACCGGAAACCTCAAGGAGAGCCTCGACCCGGATGCGCTCGCGCGGCTGCTCCACGTCCTCGGCCCCAACCCGGAGCGGGCCGGTGAAGAGTACGAGCGCATCCGCCGCTCGCTCATCAAGCTCTTCGGTCTGCAGGGCGAGTCCTTTCCCGAGGATCTGGCGGACGAGACGATCAACCGCGTCGCCCTGAAGCTCCGCGAGGGCGTCTCGATCGCGGCGGC
>CAZXSG010000073.1:0-10308 GCA_964643185.1 uncultured Holophagales bacterium | reverse complement strand
ACCGTCCTCGCGCTCGCGTCCGCCGTGACGGAGCGCCGGCCCGCCGCCAGAGTCGCGAACCTCGCGGTCGCCCTCGCTCTTTCCGTCTTCCTGTCGCCCTTCGCGGGACGCGTCGCCGACCGGATCGTTCGCGGATTCGGCTATGCCGTCGTGGGCACGACCGGCGCCGAGGAGATGGCCGATGGCGGCTATCTTTCCTATCCTCCGGAGTTCCTTCCCCTCGTCGGGGAGGCCAAGCGGCTTTTTGTGGGCGGACTCCCATCCTTCGCGTGCGCCGTGAGGATCCTCTCGCCGGGCCTCCTCCTCCTGCCCTTCGCGATCGCCGTCTGGGGCCTGCGGTTCCTGAAGATCCGAAAGCCGGAAAGGCGGAATGCGTTCCTGCTCACCGTGATCTTCGGCGCGGCGATCCTCGCGCTCACGCTCTTCCAGCGGCGGAGCGTCTACTACCTCGGCATCTTCACGGCCCTGGCGCTCGCCGACGCCGTCGTGAGCGCGGGCGCCCGTCTCGCGCGGCGCGCCGGCCGGCGGGGGCTCGCGTTCCCCCTCGCGGCCACCGCCGCGCTCGTCCTGGTGCTGGGTCCGGGAGCTCCGCAACTCGCGGCCTTCCACGCCTACGGCGGGACGCCCGGAACGGACTTTCTGGGTACGCTCGCGCGGCTCCGCGCGCTGGACCCTCCCCCGAAGACGCCCTGGACGGGTTCCGTTGCCGCGGGAGAGATTCCCGGAGTCATGAACCCGTGGGCCGCCGGGCACTTCGTGACGGCGCTGACCGCGCGCCCTTCGGCCGCCGACCCGAACGTCTACGGGTTCCGACGCCAGTGCCGGCTCTTCACGACGCCTCACGACGACGAGGCCTGGCAAATCCTCGCCGGCGCCCGCTGCCGATATCTCGTCACCGCGAACCTGCGCGCCGTGCTCCCGCTCTACGCGGCCGCTGCGGGGCGGGCCGGGATCCCGGCCGAGCAGACGTTCGCGGTGCGCGTCCACGAGTCGCCGGGCAGGCGTCCCGTGCCGTTCCTCGAGGAGGTCCTTTCGTCCCGCACGGGGGGCAAGCTCCCCGACGGACGTTTCGTTCCCGCCTTCCGGATCTTCCGGATTCTCGACCGCCCTTCGCCATAATCCCCGCTCCATGCGGCACGGCAAGCGGATCGCGGTCGTCATGCCGGCCTACAACGCCGAGAAGACGCTCCACAAAACCTGGGACGAGATCCCGAAGGACTGGGTCGACGACATCATCCTCGTCGACGACGCTTCGCGCGACCGCACCGTGGAGCTCGCCCGCAACCTGGCCGGCCTGCACGTCGTCGTGCATCCCCGGAACCGGGGCTACGGCGGGAACCAGAAGACCTGCTACCAGGAAGCGCTTTCGCGCGGCGCCGACATCGTCGTCATGGTGCACCCGGACCATCAGTACGACGCCAGGGTCCTGCCCGACCTCGTCGAGCCCATCGCCACCGGCCGGGAGGACGCCATGTTCGGCAGCCGCATGCTCGGCGGGCGGCCGCTCGAGGGCGGCATGCCCAAGTGGAAGTACCTCGCCAACATCTTCCTCACGGCCATCGAGAACGCGACGTTCTACCTCTACCTCACCGAGTACCACTCGGGCCTGCGGGCCTACTCGCGGCGGTACCTCGAAGGCGTGAACCGGGAGGCGTTCTCGGACGATTTCATCTTCGACACCGAGATCATCGCGGCGGGAATCTGGAAGGGAATGCGCATCCGCGAGGTACCCATCGTGACGCGCTATTTCGACGACGCGTCGAAGATCAACTTTCTGAGATCCTGCGTCTACGGCTTCGGAATCCTCGGCACCATGCTCCGTTTCAAGCTCCACAAGTGGGGGGTCCTGAAGGACCCGATCTTCGCGTGATGGACGAAGCAAAGCACGGCCAGGGCGGCCGGGCGGCCGCTCTGGCCGCCGTGATCGTCGCGTGGGCCCTCCTCGCGACGAACGCGGGTCTCCTCACCGGAAGGGACGTGCCGTCCTACCGCGACATCGGACACACCCAGCGGCCCGGGAGGGCCCTCGCGAAAGAGCTCGGAAGCGCCGCGCTCATTCCACAGGCCTCCTTCGGACAGTCCTATTCGGGAAACCCCAATTTCGTGCTCGGGTACCCGCTGCCCAGGGATCCGGCCTTTCTCGGGAGGCACCTCCTCCTCCACGTCTTTCTGGGCCTCCTCGGCGCGTTCCTCTTCTTCCGCCGGCTCGTGAAGACCTCCGAAGCGGCGCTCTTCGGCGCGCTCGCGTGGGGCCTTTCGGGCTTCGTGCTGTCGTCCCTCGCGTTCCTCAACGCCACGAGCGTCCTCGCCTGGGCGCCGTTTCTCATGCTCTTCGCGCGGGACGCCCGCGTCGCCGTCGAGCGGCGCCAGCTCGTCTTGGCCGTGCTCGGTCTCGTGGCCGCCATCGCGCTGCTCGTGCTCGGCGGCGAGCCGGCGCTTTCGCTCCTTGTTCTCGCGATGGGCTTCGGGCTGGCCCTCGGCGGCGAGGCGATCGGGCACGGCCTCGACCGGGACGAACGCCGAAGGCAGAGGCGGCAGGGGGTCCTC
This sequence comes from uncultured Holophagales bacterium, assembly GCA_964643185.1. Classification (GTDB taxonomy): domain Bacteria; phylum Acidobacteriota; class Thermoanaerobaculia; order UBA5066; family UBA5066; genus JAEUQS01. Next base: position 7,761 of record CAZXSG010000073.1, on the reverse strand, counting down.
GCGTTTCTCGGGAGCGGCCTCGTCTCGGCCCTCATCCTCCTGCCCTGGCTGCTCGAGGTGGTGCGGAGCACCGCCTCCTCGTCGAGGCGGCTCCGGCCGTTCTCGTTCGCCGAGTTCTCGGGCGTGGGCTTCAACCCGCTGCGCTTCGTCGAGTCGTTCTTTCCGTACGTCTGGGGCGACCCCACGCGCATCCTGTCGGGCGGGTTCTGGGGTTTCGCCGTGACGCAGGGGAACCCGCCGTATCACGCCTGCCTGACGTTCGGGGTCCTGCCCCTCGTGCTCGCGATCGTGTTCGCGCTGTCGGCGCGGCGCGTCGAGGGCCGCTACTTTCTGGTCCTCGGGGTCCTGGGCGTCCTCGTGGGGGTGACGCCCTGGCTGCCCGGCGCGAGCCGTGTGTACGACGCCCTGCCTTTCCTCCACGCCTTGAGGTTTCCGGGAAAGGCGATCGTGTGGACGGCGTTCGCGGTCGCGGCTCTGTCGGCGCTCGCCGTGGACCGGCTCGTTCTCGGCGCCTCGCTCGCGCGGTTCCGGGGGCGGGTCTTCACAGGGCTCCTCGTCGTGGCGTTCACTCTCGGTGCGGCGGCCGTCGCGTTCCGCGTCGCCCCCGCGCTGCCGGAGCGGCTGCTGCTGTCGCTCTGGGATGCGTCGTTCGCGGCCGATCCCCGGGTCGTCCTCGCTCCGATACTCGGCCGGCTCGGGCTCCAGGCCGCGTTCGCGGCCGCCCAGCTCCTCCTCCTCGCCGTGCTGCTCAAGGAGGGTCGCGCGGGCTTCGGCGGCCGGCTGCTCCTTCTTCTCGCCCTCGCCGCGGATCTTCTCTTCGCCGGACGGCGGCACGTTCCCCGGCTTCCCGGAGAGACGTTCACCCAGGTCTCCCCGGTCGTCGCGGCGGCCCGGGACCTGGGCGGGCGCGTCTACGAGCGAGCCGGCAAGGACCTCGACGCCGTGCGGCGCGGCGTGTCGGGCCGGTACCCCGAGGACGACAGCCGGTCTCTCGCTCGCGCCGCCGTCCGACAGGGCTGGGCGCTCACGGGCGCTCCCCTCGGCCTCTCGTACGCGTACGACGAGGACCCCGACGGCAGCTACACGGCGCTCACGCGCATCGCCCGCGAGGTCGTGGGGATCCTGCCCTGGGAGCGGCGCGTGCGCTGGCTTCGCAACGCCGGCGTGAGGAGCGTTATTTCGAGCGAGAACCTCGCGGCCGTGCCCGGGCTCGAGCCGGTGATCTCCGACTCCTCCCTCGGCGTGCCCGTCACGCTGTTCCGTATCGTGGATCCCCTCCCCGCCGTGAGACGGCTCTCCCGCATCCATTCCTCCACGACGGTGAACGAAGCCGTCGAGGGCTTCCTGCGGGCCGGCTTCGACCCGGGAACGGACGGCATCGTGGCCGGCAAGGTCCCGCCGGGTCTCGAGGCGAGCCCCGCCGGCCCGCCCGACGCCACGGCCACCGCGCGGCTCGTGAAGGAGCTGCCCGACCTCGTCGAGGCCGAGACGAGCGGCGCGGTGCCGGCCGTCCTCCTCGTCGCGCGGTCCTACACGTCCGCGGTGAAGGCGGAGGTGAACGGGGCGCCCGCCCGTGTGCAAGCGATCTCGGTGCACCTCATCGGCGTCGCGGTTCCGGCGGGGCCCGCGCGGGTCGTCGTCGATCTCGCGCCGCGATGAAGGCCTACTCGAGCGCGCTCTTCCCGCTCGACCTGCCCGAGGGGCACCGCTTCCCCATGCGGAAGTACGTGAGACTGAAAGAGATCCTCCTCGAGGAGGGAATCGTTCCTCCCGAAGACCTCGTGGACGCGCCGCTCGTCTCCCGGGAGGATCTCGTGCGCGTGCACGCTCCGGACTACGTGGACCGCGTGGTCGCGGGCCGGCTCACGGACCGGGAGCTCCGCCGCATCGGCTTTCCCTGGTCCGAGGCGCTCGTGGCGCGGGCTCACGCTTCGGTGGGCGCGACGCTCGCGGCCGCACGCTCCGCGCTCGTCGAGGGCTTCGGTGCCAACCTCGCGGGAGGCACGCACCACGCGGACCGCGATTCGGGCTCGGGCTACTGTGTGTTCAACGACCTCGCCGTGACCGCGGCGGCTCTCCTCGCCGCAGGCGGGGTGAGCCGCGTGCTCGTCCTGGACCTCGACGTGCACCAGGGAAACGGCACCGCGAAGCTCCTCGAGAACGAGCCGCGCGCTTTCACGTGCTCCCTCCACGGGCGGGACAACTTTCCGTACCGCAAGGAGGTCTCCGATCTGGACGTCGCGCTGCCCACCGGAACCCGCGACGCGGAATACCTCGAGGCTCTCGAGAGCGCTCTTTCCCTCATCCGCGTCCGCTTCGGGAAACCCGATATCGTGTTGTATCTGGCCGGGGCCGACCCCCACGAGGACGACCGCTACGGCCGGCTGAAGCTCACGCTCGACGGGCTCTGTGCCCGCGACCTCCGCGTGTTCCGGGAGTTCGCGCCCGGAGTGCCCGTGGCCGTCGCGATGGGCGGCGGCTACGGCCGGGACGTGGACGTCGTCGCGCGCATCCACGCGCACGCCGTTGCGGCGGGGCGGGCCGCCTACGCGGCCGGCGCCGCCTGCTAGGCGGCCGGCGCCGCCTTCTAGGCGGCCGAGCGCTTCTTCAGCCAGACGAGGAAGTCGGCCGCCGAGAGCGCGCCCGCGCTCTGACCCTCGGGCTGGGCGAGGAGCACCTCGACCGGCTTGTCGTCCCCGCAATAGACGATGACCGACCGCTCCGTCAGCTCGACCATGCCGGGAAACGTGTCGTGCCCGCCGAAGCCTCCGACCCCGAGCCGCCAGAGAATCGTGCGCGGACCGAACACGTCCGTGACGGCGCCCGGCCCCGGAAGGGTCGACGCCGCGACGAGGTCGTGGACCTCCTGCGCCGAGCGCATCCAGTCGATCAGGGGCTGGTTGGGTTTTTGCGGTGTTGCGGCCATGCTTGCGGGCGGCGCCCAGCCCTTGAGCCTACCGCGACCTCACCTCGGACGGAAGACCACCCCTCCCGAGGTCTCCCAGCGGCGGACCGGGCTCAGGAGGCCCGCCTCCGGCCGGTCCGTGGACACCCGGAACCGGCAGGCGCCGCGCCAGTAGTCGTAGGGTGTGCCCCGTTTGGCATGCACGGCGACGTCGAGGAGGTACGTCCCCTCGCCGAGCCGCAGACCCGAGAGAGCCACGCGGACGCGGGCCGGGGCCTCGAACGACTCGCCCGCAAGCTCGTCGACGTCGGTGTTCGAGCCGTGGAGGCAGACGTCCTCGGTGGTGAAGAGACCCACCCCGAACACGAAGTCGGTGAGCTTCTTTCGTGGATGCGCCTCGATCTCGACGACGAGCGTCTCGCCGGTTCGGAAGGCATATCGCTCCTCGCCGTTCTCGCCGAGGAGGCGGCAGGCCGTGATGACGACGGACCCATCGCCCCAGCGGCGCGGCTTCTCGGCCGGAGGGGCGTCCTCGCCCCGCGGAGGCCCGGGAGATTCACCCGGCTCCAGGCCGGGTGTGGTTTCCGGGACGCGCTCCGCGGCCTTCTCGAGCGCCTGGAGCGCCACCTGGTCCTCCACGTGGACTGCCTGGAGCCGGTGCCCTTCCTCCTCGGCCACGTCGAGCCGGTAGAGGGACAGCATCTCTCGCGGGTCCCCGAGGCCCCGCACCTTGCCGTCTTTCAGGTAGAGCACGCGGTCACAGAGGTCCTCCACCAGCGAGAGCGCGTGCGAGACGAAGAAGATCGTCCGGCCGCGCGCCGAGAGCTCGCGGATCGTGTCGAGGCAGCGGTTCGCGAACGCCTCGTCGCCCACCGCGAGCACCTCGTCGACGACGAGGATCTCGGGGTCCACGTGGATCGCCACCGCGAAGCCGAGCCGCACGTACATGCCCGAGGAGTACGTCTTCACGGGCTCGTCGATGAACTTCTCGAGACCCGAGAACTCGATGATCGACGGCATCTTGCGTTCGATCTCGGCGCGCGTGAGGCCCAGCATCACGCCGTTGATCACGACGTTCTCGCGGCCCGTGATCTCGGGGTGGAAGCCCGCGCCCAGCTCGATGAGCGCCGAGACGCGGCCGTTCACGCCGATCGTTCCGGAAGACGGCCGGAAGATCCCGGCCACGAGCTTGAGGAGCGTGGACTTGCCACAGCCGTTCGGGCCGATGACGCCGAACGTCTCGCCGCGCTTCACCTCGAACGACACGTCGCGGAGCGCCTCCACGGTCTCCTTCGGCGCCAGCCCGAAGCCGCGCCCGAGGAGTGCCGATTTGAGCGTTCCGAAGGCGCGCGTGCGGCCGAAGCGCCGGTAGCTCTTGAAGACCCGGTCGGCCGTGACGGCGGCGCTCAGACGGCCTCCGGCAGCGTGTCGCGCACGCGGTCGAAGAACGTCGCGCCCAGGAAGAACGCGGCGCCCGAGAACGCCGCCAGCTTCACCCACGCGAGGAGCGGCAGGAACTTCCCGAAGAAGAACGCGTCCCGCCAGGCCGTGAAGAGGATCGCGAGCGGATTCCACGCGAGGAGGCTCGCGAGGGATTCGGGCTTCACGGTCTGGAGGTCGTAGAGGATCGGCGTCGCGAAGAACAGCATCGCGAGCGCCGTGCCGAGAAGGTCCTTCACGTCGCGGAAGTGAACCGTGAGCGCGGAGAGGAAATAGCCCAGCCCGAGGAGCAGGATCCCCTGGAGCAGGAGGAGGAGCGGGGCCTGCAGGAGCGCGAGCGTGAGCGTCACCGGGGCGCCGAAGACGCCGAACGTGCCGAGGACGAGCGCGCCGAGGAGGACGGGCAGCGCCAGCAGGAAGTGCACGCCCTGCGCCAGCACCGAAACCGTGGGCAGCACCTCGGCCGGGAAGAGCACCTTCTTGAGGAGCGCCCCGTTCGAGAGGAGCGAGTCGGCCGAGTCGGTGAGCGAGGCCGAGAAGAAATTCCACGGCAGGAGACCGCTGAAGAGAAACAGGGCGTAGGGGCTCGTGGCCGCCGCGCGGCTCGGCATGAGCACCTGAAAGACGAGCGTGTACACGCCGAGCATGAGGAGCGGGTTGAGGAGCGACCACAGGAAGCCCAGCGCGCTCCCCCGGTACCGCGCCGAGAGCTCGCGCCCCACGAGAACCCGCACGAGGGCACGGTGCTTGTAGAGGAGCGTGAGCGTCGGCATCCCGGACCCGCGATCATACGTAGGGAGAACGTGGGAGCGAACGTCCGAGTCGAGGGAGTTTCCAGGGGCTACGGCGCGGGAGCGTCGCGCGTCGTCGCGCTCGAGGACGTTTCCTTCACGCTTTCGCCCGGGTCCTTCACCGCTCTGCTGGGTCCCTCCGGCTGCGGGAAGTCCACGCTCCTCCACCTCCTCGGCGCGCTCGACCGGCCCGACGCGGGACGCGTGCTGGTGGCGGGAAGGGACCTCGCGCGGTTCTCTTCGAGCGAGGAGGATCTCTACCGCCGCCGCACGGTCGCGACGGTCTTCCAGTTCTTCAACCTCCTGCCCACGATGAACGCGCTCGAGAACGTGAGGCTGCCTCTCCTCCTCGACGGCGTTTCCGTGGCGAACGCCGACGCGCGCGCGACGGAAGCTCTCTTCGAGGTGGGCCTCGAGGGCCGCGAGCGGGCGTTTCCGTACGAGCTCTCGGGCGGGCAGATGCAGCGCGTGGCGATCGCTCGGGCGCTCTCGGGCTCGCCCGAGCTGCTCCTCGCCGACGAGCCCACCGGAAACCTCGACTCGAAAACGGGCGGGCAGGTGCTCGAGCTCGTCGCGCGGCTCCACCGCGAACGGGGCCTCACGGTCGTGATGGCGACGCACGCGGCCGAGGCGGCCGCGGTCGCGACCTCGGTGCTCCGCCTCCGCGACGGGCGCGTCGAGCCTTGAGCGTCCGACATCTCTCGTTGCCTCTCGCCGTGCGCCCCGCGCGGCGGGACCTGCTGCGCTTCCTGCTCACGCTCTTCGGCGTCGCCGTGGGCGTCGCCACGATCACGGCCATCGCGCTCGCGAACGGCTCGGTGCTGGCGTCTTTCTCGGCGAGCGTGGACGCCGTCGCGGGCAAGGCCTCGTACACGGTGTCGAGCGACGCGGGAAGCGTGCCCGAGGAAACGCTGAAGCGCCTCGCATGGCTGCACGCGATCGGCGGAGCGGCCGTGCCCGCGATTCTCGACACGGCCCTCACGAAAGACACGGGCGACGTCGTCGAGGTGCTGGGCGTCGATCCTCTCTCGGAGGCGCTCGTGCGCGAGCACGTCGTCTCGCAGTCGAAGGAGCCGACCGATCTCTCCCGGCTGGCCCAGCTCCTCGAGCCCGGCACGCTCGTCGTGACCGAGCCGTTCGCGCGGGCGCACGGGCTGACCGTCGGCAGCGAGCTGGTCCTCATCGCGGGGGCGCGCGAGCACGCGCTCCGCGTCGTGGCCGTCGTGGCGTCGCGAGGAGCCGCCGAGTCGTCGTCGGGATCCATCGTCTTCACCGACCTCGCCAACGCCCAGGAGCTGTTCGGCAAGGTGGGCCGCCTCGACCGCATCGACGTCGTGCTCCCCGAGGGCCTGTCGACGGAAGCCCGCTCGCGCATCGAGGAGGAGATCCGCACGTCGCTCCCCGACGGCGTTTCCGTGGGCCGGCCGTCCCGCCGCACCGAGACCGTCGAGCGGCTCGTGCGCTCCTTCCGCGTGAACCTCACCGCGCTCGGCCTCATCGCGCTCCTCGTGGGCGCGTTCTTCGTCTACAACACGCTCCTCGTCTCGGTGCTGAGGCGGCGCACCGACATCGGGACGGTGCGCGCGCTCGGCGCGAGCGCCCGGGCCGTATTCGGCGTGTTCCTCCTCGAGGGCGCGCTCCTCGGCGTCCTCGGGAGCGCGCTCGGCCTGGGACTCGGCATCCTCCTCGCGAAGGCCGCGCTCTTCGCGATCGGCGGCACCGCCACGCAGCTCTACGTCCCCATGGCCTCGCCGCGCCTCTTCCTCTCCCCCGTGACGCTCGCGCTCTCGTTCGGCACGGGCGTCGTCGCGTCGATCCTCTCGGCTCTCGCGCCCGCGCTCGAAGCCGCGCGCGTCGCGCCCGCGTCGTCGATGCGGGTCGGCTCCCTCGAAACGGTGAAACGCAGCTCGGCGCCGCCCTTCGCGCTCTTCGCGCTCGCGCTCTTCGCGTCCGCGGCCGTCGCCGCGCGACAGGAGCCCCCTGCCGGCCTCCCGATCTTCGGATTCCTGGCCGTCTTCTGTGTCGTGGCGGGGGCCGGCTTCCTCGCTCCGCTCGCCGTCACCGTGGCGGGCCGCGTGCCCCAGAGGCCCCTCGCGCGGATCTTCGGACCGGAAGCCCTCATCGCCCAGGCCAGCCTGCGCGGCAGCCTGTCGCGCACCTCGGTCGCGGTCGCGGCCCTCACGCTCGCCCTCTCGATGATGGTCGGCATCGCGGTGATGGTCGGCTCGTTTCGCGGAACGGTCGTGCGGTGGGTCGGCGACACGCTTCGGGCCGATCTCTTCGTGGCGCCGGCGAGCGGAAGGTCCGGCGCGTCGTTCGGCCGCCTGCCCGACGAAGCCATCGCCCTCGTCTCGGCGGTGCCGGGCATCGCGCACGTGGACCCCTACCTCGCGATCTCTGCGCTCCGGAACGGCGCGCCGTTCACGATCGGCTCGGGCCGCTTCGACGTGCTCGCCGCCAACGGCACGCTCCCGTTCCTCGACGGCCGCCCGGCGCGGGACGTACTGCTCGCGGCCCGTGCGAACGGCGAGGCCGTCGTCTCCGAGCCCTATGCGGTGAAGTTCGGCCCGAAGACGGGCGACCTCGTGGACCCGCCCTCCCCGAAGGGCCCGCAGCTCCTGCGCC
>CAZXSG010000072.1:0-10314 GCA_964643185.1 uncultured Holophagales bacterium | reverse complement strand
AGCCCGGCGGCGTGATCACGTTCGTGCATCCCCGGGAGGGCAACGAGAACGCGTTCGGGAAGAACGTCCTCACGGATCCGCAGAACGGCGCGCTCGCGAGCTTCGCGATCCACGCCGGTCGCGTCGTCTTGACCGACCCGATCGAGCTTTTCCAGGGCGGCCAGGGCGTGGTGGCCCGCTGGGCGATCCACCTGCCGTCGGCGGAGGGAAAGCGGGTGTTCTGGGGTTTCGCGGCCGCGACGATCCGGCTCCAGGACGTCCTCGACGAGAGCGGCCTCTTCGAGCTCGAGAAGTCCGGCTACGCGTTCACGCTCACGAAGTCCGATGGCCCTGCGCGACCGGGCATCGCCATCGCGGCCTCGGCCTCGGCGACGCCGAAGGACCCGGTGCGCAGGGCGGAACGCCCGGAGCCACACGATCCGGTGCTCGTCCTGGTGGAGCTGCCCGACGGCGTCTGGGATCTCCGCGTCGCGCCAACGAGCGGCTGGGGAAATCCGCTGGTCCTCGCGGCCGGGCTCGTGCTGGCGCTCCTCCTCGCGTCCCTCGCGGGCTATGCGGCGCTCGCCGCGGGGAACACGGCCCGTGCGCGGGAGGCGGCCGAGAGCGCCAACGCGGCCCTCGCGAGCCTCGCGGCCGAGCTGGCCGAGAGCGAGCGGCGCTTCCGCGGCATCTTCGACACGATGCCCGACGGCTATCTCCGCGCCAGCCTCACGGGAGAGATCCAGGTGGTGAACCCGGCCACGGCCCGCATCCTGGGCTACGCCGACGCGAAAGAGCTCGTGGGCCGCGACATGGCCCGGGACGTCTACGAGAAGGCCGAGGATCGCGAGGCGCTGAGACGCCTCCTCACCGGGACCGGCCGCGTGGAAGGCTACGAGCTGCGGTTCCGCCGGAAGGACGGCGGCCTCGTGTGGATCGAGGACAACGCCCAGCTCGTGAGAGCGAAAGACGGCACGCCCGTCGCGGTGGAAGGCTCGATCCGCGACATCACCGAGCGGAAGGCCGCCGCCGTGGAGCTCGAGCGCGCGCGGGAGATCGCGGACGCGGCGAACCGCGCGAAGAGCGCGTTTCTCGCGACGATGAGCCACGAGATCCGCACGCCGCTGAACGCCATCATCAACATGGCCGAGCTGACGCTCGAAGGAGACCTCGCGCCCCGGAAAAAGCAGTACGTCTCGACCATCGCCTCCTCGGGCCGGTCGCTCCTCGCGCTCATCAACGACATCCTCGACTTCTTGAAGATCGAGGCCGAGAAGCTGGAGCTCGAGGAGGCCCCGTTCTCCCTGCGCGACCTCCTCGAGGAGGTCACCGAGATCTTCCGCGCGAAGGTCGTGGAAAAGCACGTGGAGCTCATCGTGCTGTGCGACGCGGGGATTCCCGAGGCGTTCCTCGGGGACGCGCTCCGCCTGAAGCAGGTGCTCATCAACCTCGTGGGCAACGCGTTCAAGTTCACCGAGAAAGGCGAGGTGTCGCTCCGCGTGAGACCGTCCGGCGATCGGCTGCGGTTCTCCGTGAGCGACACCGGCATCGGCATCCCGAAGGACCAGCAGGCGAAGCTCTTCAGCGCGTTCACCCAGGCCGACAGCTCCACCACGCGCAAGTACGGCGGCACGGGCCTCGGCCTCGCGATCTCCAAGCGCCTCACGGCCATGATGGGCGGCGAGCTCACCCTCGAGAGCGAGGAGGGAAAGGGCACCACGTTTTCGTTCGAGGTCGCGTTGCCCGTTTCGGAAGGCGCCCCCGCGCGGGCCCGGGATCTCCCCGGGCGGTTCCGCTCCTCACGGGCGCTCGTGGTGGAGGACAACGCAACGAGCCTCGAGCTCGTCACCTCGATCCTGGACGGCTTCGGCATGAAGAGCGTCGCCGCGGCGTCGGGCGAGAGAGCGCTCGAGCTCCTCTCGAACGAAGAGCCCTGCGACGTCGTGCTCCTCGACTGGGTGCTGCCGGGGATGAACGGACTCAAGACGGCGCGCCTCATCAAAGAGAACCCCGCGAGCCGCCACCTGCCCGTCGTCGTCATGTCGTCGTACGCGGGCGCCCGGGAGCAGGCCGAAGCGCGGGCCCTCGGCGTCGAGGTGTTCCTGCCCAAGCCGCTCACCCCGTCCACGCTCTTCAACGCGCTCGTGGAGTCCATGGGCCTGGTGACAGCGGGGGCGGAACCCGAGGCGGCCGCTCCTTCGGGGGCCGGAGAATTCGCGGGGGCGCGCGTCCTTCTCGCCGAGGACAACGAAGCCAACGTGTTCGTGGCGCGCGAGCTGCTGGAACCTCTGGGCCTCGAGCTCGACGTCGCGCCCGACGGCCGCGCCGCCGTGAAGATGGCCCTGAAGTCGCACTACGACGCGATCCTCATGGACATGCAGATGCCGGTGATGGACGGCCTCCACGCGACGCGGACGCTGAGGGCCGCGGGCCATCTCACGCCCATCATCGCCATGACGGCGAACGCGCTGCGCGGAGACGCGGAGGCCTGCCTCGCCGCCGGCATGACGGGCTACGTCTCCAAGCCCGTGGAGCGCGCGGCCCTTCTGGCCGCGCTCCGGCAGGCGATCCCGCGCGGCGGACCGGCCCCCACGGCTCTTGCTGCTCCCGCCCCCGCCTCGCCGGATCCCGACGGGCTCGCGAAGCTGCCCGGCATCGTCGGCATCGATGCCGCGGCGAGCCTCGAGAGGCTCGGCGTGTCATCGGCGTCCTACAGGAGGCTCCTCGTCCGCTTCGGGAAGAGCGAGCCGTCCACGGTTCAGGCTCTGACGCAGGCGCTCGAAGCCCTGGACCTCGAAGCGGCGCGAAGGCACGCGCATTCGCTGGGCGGAGCGGCCGCGACCGTGGGCGCGACGGACCTCGCCCGCAGCGCGCGGGCTCTCGAGCTGGCCGTTGCGAGGGGTGAGCCGGCGGACTCCCTGCCCGCGCTCCTCACCCGGATCCAAGACGACGCGCGGAGCCTGTTCGCGGGCCTGGCCGCGCTGGACGAATCCGGCCCGGCGGGGTGATCCGGGCGTCGGGCAGCGGCCGTAGAGCTGGAACCGATGACGGATCCGGCGTCCGCAGAGCCTAAGCCCCCGCAACGGCCGGGCACGGCTCGAAGCATTCTCCTCGCGTACTTCGTCCTCCTCGGGCTGCTGGCCCCATTCGACGGGCTGCTGGGTCTGCCGGCGCACGCCGAGTGGTGGAACCGCAGCCTCGATTGGTTCGTTCCCCTCGCGGGGCGGGTCCTCTTCGGAGTCGAGGCGCTTCAGCACCCGACGGGCAGCGGCGACACGGCGTTCCAGTGGGTGCTCTCGTTCTGCCTTCTCGTCGTCGCCCTGCCGCTCGCCGCGCTCGCGGCGAGGCTGCCGGCCGCGCGCGCCCGCGCGTTCCGCCTCGCGGCGACGGGATTCGTCAGGCTCTGTCTCGCGCTCGCCCTGATCTCCTATGGCGCGGCAAAGGTCTATCCGGCCCAGTTCCCGCCGCTCGCCATCGATCGCCTGCTGCAGCGCGTGGGCGACGCGTCGCCCATGGGGGTCCTCTGGACGTTCATGTCGGCCTCCCCCGCCTACACGTTCCTCGCGGGCGCGGCCGAGATCCTGGCGGGAGTCCTTCTGTGCGCGAGGCGAACGTCCCTGCTGGGCGGGCTGCTCGCCGCGGGCATCTTCGCGAACGTCCTCGCGCTGAACCTCTGCTACGACGTCCCGGTGAAGCTCTATTCGGGGCAGCTCCTCCTGATGGCGCTCCTCGTGATGTGGAGCGACGCCACGCGCCTCCTCGCCGTCTTCGTCACGGGAGCGCCGGCCCCGGCCGCCCGGCGGGAGGCCCTCTTCGAGCGGCCCCTCTGGCACCGCGCGGCCTTGGCGCTCCGCACGGGCCTCGTCGCGTACGCGCTCGTCACGGGTCTCGCCGAATGCGCCGCGGACGAAGCCGGGTTCGTCGCGCGGAAGGCGGATCCCCTCTTCGGTCTCTGGGAGGTCCAGCGAATCGAGGCCGAAGGCGACCTGAGGCGAACGCGCTACGTGGTCGTGGACTATCCCGGCGTCGTGGCGTTCCTCCGGGACGACGCGACCCGCACCCGCTACGCGGCCACTCGCGACGACGCCGCGGGCACGCTCGTCCTGAAAGAGCGCTTCCGCGCGGAGGTCCTGCTGAGCCTGCGCATCGAGACGAAGGGCGAAGGCGTCCTCTCTCTCACCGGCACGGCGTCGGGAACCCCCGTCGCGCTCGACCTGCGCCGCATCCCGGTTCCGCCCATGCGGCTCCACGGGCACCCCTTCCGGCTCGTCCAGGAATACTCCGCGAACCATTAGCATAAGGGCGCATGAGCCACACGAGAGACGATGCCTGGGCCCTCCTCGCCGAGCTGACGAAGTCGCAGGCCCTGCGCCGCCACGCGCTCGCCGTCGAGGCCACGATGCGCCACCTGGCCCGCACCTCGGGCCGGACCGACGAGGACGAGATCACGCTCTGGGGCCTCGCGGGAATGCTCCACGACTTCGACTACGAGCGCTTTCCCCAGGAACCCGAGCACCCGCTCGAGGGCATGAAGATCCTGCGCGAGAGGGGCTGGCCCGAGAGCCTCGTCCTCGCGATCGGCGGCCACGCGTTCGGGACCGGCATCCCGCGCGAGAGCCACATGGCCCGCGCGCTCCTCGCGGCCGACGAGCTCACGGGCTTCGTGGGCGCCTGCGCGCTCGTGAGGCCCTCGAAGAAGATCGCGGACGTGCCCGTCGAGTCGGTGCTCAAGCGGCTCAAGGAGAAGGCCTTCGCCAAGGGGGTCGACCGCGCGTACGTGACCAAAGGCGTCGAGGAATGGGGCACGCCGCTGCCCGACCTCGTGAAGCTCGTCCTCGAGGCGCAGGTCCCCATCGCCGACCGCCTCGGCCTGGGCGGCTCCCCCGCGGCCGATCTACCCGACGCGCCGGCTCCACCTATGCCAGCGCCGCCGCTGCCACCTTCACCCTGATCGCGATATCGCTTTCGGATCGGCGGATAATCGGGACGTGAGACCTCTCCTCGTGGACGGCCCGCGCGTGATCGGGATGACGGCTCCCGAAGACGTCGTCGACGGCGGGGCGCTCTTCATCGAGGAGGGCGTCATCACGGCCCGCGACGCGGCCGCGCGCGCGCGCTTCGCGAGCCTCGCGGCAGGGGGCACCGCCGTCGAGCGCGTCGCGGCCTCGGGACTGTGGGCTCTTCCGGGCTTCGTGCAGACGCACGTCCATCTCTGCCAGACGCTGCTCCGGAACGGACCCGACGACCTCGAGCTCCTGCCCTGGCTCGAGCGCCACGTGTGGCCGGGCGAGGCCGCGCACGACACGATCACGCTCGAGATCTCGGCCCGCCTCGGGCTCGCCGAGCTCCTCGCGGGCGGAACCACGTCGATCCTGGACATGGGCACCGTGCGCCACACCGACGCCGTCTTCCGCGCGGCGCTGGCGTCTGGAATGCGCGTCACGAGCGGTAACGCGCTCATGGACGACCCGGCGACGAACCCGTCCTACCTCTTCGCGGAAACCTCCGAGGGCCTCGCGGAAACCGAGCGGCTGAGGCTCGCCTGGCACGGCCTGGAGGGCCGGCTGCGGGTCGCGTTCTGCCCGCGCTTCGCGGTCTCGTGCACGCGCCGCGCGCTCGAGGAGGCCGGCGAGGCCGCACGCCGCCACGGCCTCCTCGTGCACACGCACGCGAGTGAGAACCGCGGCGAGATCGCTCTCGTGAAGGAACGCACGGGACTCGCGAACATCCACTATCTCGAGAGCGTCGGGATCGCGGGGGCGAACGTCGTTCTCGCGCACGTCGTCCACTCCGAGGAGAGCGAGCGCGAGAGCCTCGCCGCCAAGGGCACGCACGTCGCGCACTGCCCGTCCTCGAACCTCAAGCTCGCCTCCGGCATCTGCCCCGTGCCCGACTACCTGCGCCGCGGCATCTCCGTTTCGCTCGGGGCCGACGGCGCGCCGTGCAACGACCGTCTGGATGCTTTCTCCGAGCTGCGTCTCGCGGCGCTCCTCCCAAAGATGAGCTTCGGCCCGAAGGGCATCTCCGCCTGGGACGCGCTCTCCCTCGCGACGGTGAACGGCGCGAAGGCGCTCGGTCTCGACGGCGTCGGGACGCTCGCGACCGGCATGCGGGCCGACTTCACCCTCCTCGATCCCGAAGCCGGGTTCACCCGCCCCCACACACACCGGGGCGACCCGTACGGCCCGATCGTCTATTCGTTCTCGCGCGAGAACGTCGTCGCCACGTACGTCGACGGCGTCGAGCGCTTCCACAGGGACCGCCTCGACACGTTCCCGCTCCGGCCCTCGGGCGCCGAGATCGAGGACGCGGCCCTCACCCTCCGCAGGCGAACCCGAGATCTCCTCCGCTGAAACCGGTAGCTCGAAAGGAGCGTCCCATGCCCATCGCGCTCAAGACCCTGCTCGTCGGGTCGGACTTCTCCGTCTGCGCGGCCCGCGCACTGTCGTTCGCCGTATCCCTCGCCACGCCGCCCAAGGCGCGGATCCATCTCGTCCACGTCCTCTCCGAGCCGGTGCAGGCGCTGGACGTCGCGGGAGCCCTGCCCTACCTCGACCTCGACACCCGCAAGGAATGGGAGACGGCTGCCGCCCGAAGGCTCCACCGCGAGGTGAGGGCCGTCGAGAAGCGCGGCCTCGCGGCCACCTCGGAAGTGCGCTGGGGACGCCCCTCCGACGAGATCGTGGCCAGCGCGCTCGCGCACAAGGCCTCCCTCATCGTCCTCGGCACGCACGGCCGCTCCGCGTTCGAGAAGCTCCTCATCGGATCCACGGCGGAGCGCGTCGTGCGCCACGCGCCCATCCCCGTCCTCACGGTGAGGGAGAAGAAAAAGAAGTAGGGATCGCCTGGCGAACTACCCGTTCGGGATCTCCCACAGGTCCTTGACCAGCGGGTGGTCGAACGGGATGCGCAGCTCGTCCGGATCGGCGATGTCGAACGTCCGCGTCACGATGTAGAAGAGGCCGCACGGGTTCGTCAGGGGCTTGTATCCGTGAGCGACGCCCTCGGGGATGCGCACGAGGAGATCCTGCCCGTCGCCGGCCACGATCACCTGCGTCTTCTGGTACGTCGGGGAGTCCTTCCGCACGTCGAGGAGCACGAACTTCGCCTTGTAGGGGTGCGGGCAGTACCACACGTCCTGCTGCTTCAGGTGGTAGTGCAGGCCCTTGATGTGGTTCTCGGCGTTCACGATCGAGAAGTTGATCTGGGCCACGGGGACGCCCTCGAAGAAGTCCGCCAGGGCCTCCGAGCCCGGATGGTTCTTTCCGGCCCGGTAGATCTCCTGGAAGAAACCCCGGTCATCGACGAATCGGGGCAGGCGATGCACCTTCACGCCTTCGATCGCCGTCCGGGTGGCGTAGCTCTTCGTTCCGAGGAGATAGTCGTCCCCGATCGCCGACTCGGAGAGCACGGGCGTGGCGTCTGTCATAGGTGGAATTGTACGGAGGGGGAACGTCTCCCGCAGTGCTACTCTGAGATACCCGCATGCCGGCCCGCATCATTCCCGTCTCCTCCGGAAAAGGTGGCGTGGGAAAGACGACGGTGGCGACGAACTTCGCCCTGTCTCTGTCGCGCTACGCACCGACGATCCTCGTCGATCTCGATACGGGGACGTCCTCGGTGCGCAACACCATCGACGCGCCGGTCTCGCGGGATCTCTACCACTTCTTCAAGAAGGGCTACAAGCTCTCCGACTGCGTCACCACACTGCCGCCGAACCTCGATCCCGCCGGCGAGTACAAGAATTTCGGCTTCGTGGCGGGGCCGCTCCACCTCATCGAGGAGATCACCAACTTCGACGACCGCAGGAAGCGGCAGCTCCAGGACGCCATCAACCAGCTTCCCGCGACGTACGTGATCCTCGACATGAAGGCCGGCGTCGACGCGAACGTGATCGACTTCCTGCCCTACTCGAACTCCGGGATCCTCGTCTTCACCCCGTTCCTCCCCTCCGCGACACTGGCAGCCTCGGATATCGTCAAGGCGATCCTCTTCAAGAAGCTGCGTATCGTGTTCGCGCACGAGAGTCCGTTCTATGCCCGCGTGCCCGACGGCGAGCGGACGAAGGTTCTCATCAACGACCTCCTGGACCGCGTCGAGGACGTGTACGACACGGCGCTCCCCAACCTCGACGCGTTCCTCACGGATCTCGCAGAGGCGCTCGGTCCGCATCCCATCCTCGAGGCCATCTCGCAGACGGTCGAGTACTTCCGCGTGTTCTACGTGCTCAACCTCTTCAACGGCGTGACCGAGATCTTCGACACGGCGATCAAGCCGTTCGTGACGAACCTGGTCTCGAACGTCTCGGAGCGGCTCGTCCTCACGAATCTCGGCTGGGTCGTTCGGTCCGACGCGATCCACCGCGGCAACTGCGACCGCCGCCCCATCCTGCTCACGCCTCGCCCCGAGGTGAAAGCCGGCCCGGGCGCCACGGAGCGTCAGCTCGACCAGATCATCCGCGAGACACTGGGGCTCCAGGTCGAAAAGGCCCGCAAGCCGATCCTCCCGGTGCGCAAGCCGCCCGACGCCGAGAACGCTCTCGGCAACCAGCTCGACGTGCTACGCAAGATGTACGACCGGCGGCCCGGCCAGATCGACGACCCGCGCGACAACTTCGAATACATCACGAACCGCGCCGTCCACCTCCTGAACCACGCGCGGCCGTCGGAGTTCGGCATGCCGCGCATCGCCACGAAGGAAGAGATCCTGAAAGCCTTCTTCCCGAGAGGCTGAATTTGATCCTGGGGGTTTCTCGATCCCCCCAGACCCCCCACGGGGAGCTCAGGCGGCGCTTTCTTCCTTCGCGGGGAAGACGAGCGACGCCACGATCGAGAGGCCGATCGCGCCGGCGATGATCCCGAGCGACCACCCGATGGGGAACTTGCCGCCGAACGCGTGGTTCAGCCAGGCCATCTTGAGCCCCACGAAGATCAGCACGGCGCCCAGCCCGTACTTGAGCAGGTGGAACTTGCCGACCGCTCCCGCGAGGAGGAAGTAGAGCGCGCGGAGCCCCAGGATCGCGCAGATGTTCGACGTGAAGACGAGGAGCGGCTCCTTCGTGATGGCGAAGATCGCGGGCACCGAGTCGATCGCGAACACGATGTCGGTCAGCTCGATGAAGACGAGCGCCAGGAAGAGCGGCGTCGCCATGCGGAGACCGCCCTCGAGCACGAAGAACTTCTGGCCGTGGAGCTCGTGGGTGACGGGCACGAGCCGCCTCACGAAGAGGATCACCGGGTTCTTCCCAGGGTCGATGGGCTTTTCGTCGGTGAAGATGAGCTTGAGCCCCGTGAGCACGAGGAAACCGCCGAACACGTAGACGACCCACTCGATCGAGAGCAGCGCCGCGCCGAGCCCGATGAAGATCGCCCGGAAGACGAGCGCGCCCAGGATTCCCCAGAACAGCACGCGGTGCTGGTAGCGCGACGGGATTCCGAAGAACGAGAAGACGACGACGAAGATGAAGATGTTGTCGACCGAGAGCGCCTTCTCGATGAGGTAGCCCGTCAGGAACTCGAGCCCCACCTGCCGCGCCGCGGCCTGGGGATCGAAACCCGGTATCGCCATGAGGCGTTCGTCATTGGGAAACGTCGAGGCCGCGTACCACCAGAGCACGGCGTTCACCCCGAGCGACATGAGCACCCACACGACGCTCCAGATCGAGGCCTCCTTGAACGAGACCTCGTGAGCCGTCTTGTGAAAGACGCCCAGGTCGAGCGCCAGCACGGCGAAGACGAACAGCAGGAAGACGCCGTAGACCCACCAGTAGGTCGCGAACGGAAAGAGGAGCACGTCGGCCATGAGACCTCGCGGAGCGCAGCTTGCGGGATGAGACCCGAAGGTCCATCGATTGCGTTTGCGACGGTCTCGGCCGGAGCGGCGGACCGCTCCCGGAAAGCCCGGGCCACCCTGCCGGGTGACCGTACTGACGGACTTTCCACAGGAAACGAGCTTCCTGGGCCTACTCCCCGAGTATTCCGGCCCTCACGGGCAGGCGCCCTTCAAACGCAGGGACACCTCAAAATATTCCTACGGAGCTCCACTTTCCTGAGCTTCGGGCCCGAGGACGCCTTCCCACTTGGCGACGACCACCGCGGCGACGCAGTTTCCCGTGAGGTTGATCGACGTACGGGCCATGTCCATGAGCTCGTCGACGGCCAGGATCATCGCCACCCCCGCCTCGCCCGGCAGCCCGAACGCGGCGCACCCGGCCGCGATGATGACGAGAGAGGCCCTTGGCACGGCGGCCACGCCCTTCGACGTCACCATGAACGTGAGCATCATGATCACCTGCTCGACGATGGTGAGCTCCCGGCCGGCGGCCTGGGCGTACGG
>CAZXSG010000071.1:0-10327 GCA_964643185.1 uncultured Holophagales bacterium | reverse complement strand
AGAGGACGTCGTCGTCCACGACTCCGAAGAAGAGCCCGTCTGCGTAAAGGCCGAGCCCGCCGAACATCCGGCGGCTCGTGACCCCGCCGTGGGCCTCGCGCATCTGGTCCAGGAGGTAGAGGCGGAACTCGTCGCGAACCGGCATGACGTGCCTATTGTGATCCCGATCCTCTTCGCTGCCGATTGGCGTCCTGAATTGCATTTCGCACCCCGAGTGTGTATCTTTTTTTCGGGAATATTGGTACGCGCATGTCATCCAGCCAACACCCGAAGCTCGAGCCCGGCCGCGTCTACCGAACACGGGATTTCTCGCCGTGGGCGAAGAACTCCCCACGCCTCGCGAAGCGCCTGGAACAGGAAGGTGTTCTCGTCAGGCTCCGGAACGGCCTTTTCTTCCACCCGCGGACGAGCAGGTTCGGGGCGGTCCCCCCCGCCGACGACGAGATCCTCAACCGTTTCCTCGATGGCTCGCCTTATGTCGTGACCGGTACAGAGCGCTGGAACGCCCTCGGGCTCGGCACGACCGCGGCGTTCGCAAGCTCGCTCGTCTACAACCAAAAACGTAGCGGCCGGTTCACGCTCGCCGGGAAGGTCTTCGACCTCAGGAGAGTCTCGTTTCCGGAGCATCCGCCCAAAGAGTGGTACGTCGTCGACCTCTTCGAGAATGCGGATCGGGCCGGGGCCTCCCGTACGGACCTCGCGCGAGCGCTCGGCTCGGCGCTCCGCAGAGGGGCCTTTGACGCCAGGCGTCTCCGAAGGATGGCAGCGGAGTTCGGGAGTAGGAGCACCCAGGCTCTCATCGAGCGAGCGATCGAGGCAAGCAGCTGACGTTCATCCACGACGACCCCGAGTTCCCAGCCCTCCTGGAAATCGTCGGCGGCCGCCTCGGTCTCGACTACAGCCTCGTCGAGAAAGACTACTGGGTGACTCACACGCTGTGGTCTCTAAAGGAGCACGGTCTGGAGGTCTGGTTCAAGGGCGGGACGTCCCTGTCGAAGGGCTTCGGCCTCATTCACCGCTTCTCCGAGGACCTCGATCTGAAGATTGCACCAGGGACGTCGTCCCTCCCTTTCGTTCAGAACTGGAAGAGCGAGGGCTCAAAGGCGACCACCGCGCGCCGCGAGTTCTTCGACGCGTTCGTCGATCGAATTCGCGTTTCAGGCGCAGTCGTTGCACGCGATCCCGGCGAAGCTGACCCCTTCCTGCGCAACGTGCGACTCCAGGTTCGCTACCCGAGGGCTGTGGTCGCGGCCCATGCCAAGTGGATGCGCCCGTTCGTCCTTCTCGAGGTTGGAGACGCGCGCGTGACGCCGTTTGTGGAGCGCGACCTGAGTTCGTTCGTGCACGACGAGCTCGCGCGCATCGAAGGTCTCGACACCTACGCCGACAACCGGCCCCGCGGAGTGCGCTGCGTCCACCCCCTCGTTACGCTGATCGAGAAGATCGACGCTCTCAGCAGACGTGTTCCGATCGAATCGATTGCACCCGCTGCTTTCGTACGTCACTTCGAGGACGCGGCCCGCATCATCGAGGCCGAGGCCAGCCTCCCGGCTCTCGAAGGCTATGTGGACGTCCGCTCGCTCGCGGCCGACATGCTCACGAACCGCCAGATCCGGGCGGTCCCACGATCCGCCGATCCGGCCCTGGCGCTCTTGGACGGTCCAGGAACCGACGCCATTCGCATCGCTTCCGACGCGATCTCGTCGATGTTCTGGGGTCCGAGGATCTCGCTCGACGAGGCGTGCCTGCTCATCCGCGAGTGGATTGCAGCCCGCCTGGAGTAGCGCGAGCCGGGTCTACTCCATCGATCCCCAGGCCGCGCGCTTGTGCTCCGAGCGGAGCTCCGACTGCAGACGCCCGGGCCGGTACGTGTCGCGGTTGGGGAGGCGGGCGACGCCCGCGGGGGCCGGGGGGACGCGCTCGTTCTCGCTCCACATCGTCTGACCCACGCGGCGGTAGTCCGGGTGGCCCTGCGGCATCGAGCGCAGCTCCACGAGGTGCACCGCCTCACGCAGGTTGAGCGTCACGTACCAGCGCACGCGCGACGCGAAGGGCACGAGGTACTGCGCTTCGAGCGGCATCTCCTTCGCCACCGTCGCATGCGCGTCGGCCGCGCGGCCGAGGAGCGAGAGCCAGTGGCTCGCGAGGCCGCATTCCTTGATCTCGGGCGGCGTGTCCCAGCCGTGCTCGCACGTGAAGAGCTGCCGCTCCTGCGTGAGCACGCGGTGCCTCTGGAGATCGCGGTAGATGCCGAAGTTCACGAGGAGGTCGAACGTGTAGCTCACGTTCTCGAACGCGCGGGCCAGCTTGTCGCGCCGCGTCTCGCGCACGGCCACGAGGGACGAGAGCGCCTCCGCGCGGTCCTCGGCGCTCTTTCCACGCACCAGCTCGCGGAGCGCCTGCATCGGGAGGCTCGTGTGCGGATACAGCGACGCCGCGAGGATGCGCTCCTCCGCTCCGGCGTCGTGGTCCACGAGCGTCACCTCGCGGCTCTCGACGGCGGCCGGCAGAGACCCCTCGACCCAGCGCACCGCGAGGTCCCGCGCCGCCGCGTCCCGGGCGACGAGCGAGGCCTTTCGCCCCGCGCGCTTCACGAACGACGGGATCAGGATGTCGAGCTCCCGGCGCAGCGCCCCGGCGAGCGCGTGCCCTTCCGAAAGCTCCTGAGCGTGGAGCTTGTTGAGGAGGTGCTCATAGGCCTGCCCCGAGCCGAAGATGCCGAGGTTCGTGAGCGTCGCGCCGGGCAGCAGCCCGCGTACGACGTCGCAGGCGTGGGCTCTCAGCGTGGCCCGGTAGGCCCGCTCGGCCTGCTTGCGCAGAAGCTCGTTCTTAACGACCTCGGTCCAGGCCAGCGGCTCGCCGGAGACGGGATGTCGCACCTCGACCATCTCGATGGGCAGGCTCCGCGCGACGTGTGCCTCCACGGGATCGATCCACGAGGAATACGCCGCGAAGAGCGCTTCCATGAGCCCCAAGAACGTCTCGCGATGCCGCGAGGCCATGAGCTTCTCCTCGCGGTGGAAGAGCCACGAGCCCGAGTCGTCCTTCTGATCGAAGCGCACGTAGCGCGTCGATTTCTCGAGGTACGCCATGCCCACGCGCCCGTCCTCGAGCATCTTGGCCGCGACGTTCGACACGCGCTCCACCGCCACGTGCGCGCCGCCGAGCTGCGCGACGCTGTCGTCGCCGTAGCCCACGAGCACCCGGTCGTAGAACGCGCGCGCCTTCTTCAGCGCGTCTTCGCCCGTGTCCTCTCGCTCAGCCAGCGTGAGCCCCTCGTCTCCGAGGAACTCGTCGAGGAACACGCGCCGCAGGCTCTTCGCCGTGCGGCTGTAGCGCGAGAAGAGCGCGCCGGACACCTCCTGTGGAAGCCGCAGCCCGAAGACGTCGGTGTCGAGGTTCGTGAAGTGGGGCGCGAGGCGCGCGCTCTCCTCCGCAGTGAATGTCATGAGCGTCATGACGTCATGTGAGGAACGGCGCGGGCGAGTCCCACGTGCCGAACACGATCTCCTCGAGCTGCTTGCGCTTGCGCTCCTGTCGCTCGCGCTCGGCGAGGTCGGGCGGGAGGAGATCGGGATGCCCCGGGCGCCCGATCGCGATCATCGTGACGGGCTCGAACTCGGCCGGGATCCCCAGCGTCTCGCGCGCCTTGGCGCCGTCGAAGCCGGCCATCGGGTGAACCACGAGCCCGCGCGCCGTGGCCTCGATCGCGAGCGTCGCCGCGGCCTGCCCCACGTCGTACCAGGCCCAGCGGTTCGGCTTGCCCGTCGTCTCCACGGTCGTGCGCGCGGCGGTGAGGAGCAGCACGGGCGCCTGCGCCACCCAGCGCTGGTTCGCGGCGTTGAGACACGAGAAGAGCTTCTGGAAGGCGTCCGCGTCTTCCTTCTTCCGCAGGGCGACGAAGCGCCAGGGCTGGAAGTTGCCCGAGGAGGCCGTCCAGCGGGCCGCTTCGAAGAGCCCCAGGAGATCCTCCCGCGTCGGCGCGCCCTTACCGAAGGCCCGCGGGCTCCACCTGCGGGCGATGGGTTCCAGAACCGTGACGCGCGTCACTGCGGGCTTCTCGAAAGCTGCCATACATGCGGAGGTTAACCGTCTCCGAGAAACCGCTCGATTTCTTCGAGCAGCTCCCCCGCGGAGACGCCGGGACGGGCCAGAACCACCGGGAAGTCGCCGGGGATCTCCGCCCTCACCGCGAGCACCACCGCGTCGACGTCGGTGAGGACCGCATCCATGCGCGAGGAGCGCGAAAGCCGCTCGAGCACGGCGTCGACGTCACCCGGCTCGGCGAGGAGCGTCACCGAGGGCGGCGCCGCGGCGCGCAGCTCCTCGAGCAGCGTCTCGTTCGCGCTCGCGACGAGGAGGTGCCGCATCCGGTCCTTCTACTCCGCCACGAACGCGGCGACGGTCGCGGGCGTGGACACTCCCGGTCCCGTGCCCACGTAGACGACGGCGTAGTACGTCCCCGGCCCCCGCGAGAGCGGAAACGCCAGCTCGAAGCGGCCCGAAGGGTCGAGGTCGAAGTCGCCGATGCGGCCGTCGGCCCATACGGTGCCCTCTCTGGCCCTCGGGCGCTGCGTGTGAAAGGGCTGCGGCAGGCCGTACTGCTTCCGGCGCGAGAGCTCCCGGAAGCTCTTCGTCTTCTCCCGCGGCTCGAAGGAGATGTCCACGCTCCCCACGATGAAGGGCGGCGGCACGCGCGCCGCGAGGCGGGCCAGCTTGCCCGCCTCGAGCGGTCCGGTGGGCAGCTCGATCCACGTGACGACCCGGCGCGAGAACTCCTGCGACATGCGGAACTCGCCGTCGAAGACGGCCGCGCCGATCCCCACGTGCGTGGCCTCGGGATCCAATATCGCGCGGCGGTGGCCGTCGCGCGGCGGGCGCTCGGCCATCATCTCGTCGTGGATCGCGAAGAGGAGCTTCTCGATGGGCTCCTCGATGCGGCCCCCCACGCGGGTGATCGCGCCCACGTTCTGCATGTGCCAGTCGAAGCCGCCGTCATCGGTCCAGCGGCGGTACGGCGCACGGCCCTCGGGGTCGTAGTGCCCGGTGAAGCCGCGCTGCGCGCTCTCGAGGCAGAAGGCGTCGCCCACCCTCGCGCCCAGAGGGTCGTACGTGAGGGGTGTAAGACCGTGAGCCGCCCGGTCCTTGTTGATACGAGCGAAGAGCTTCGCCTTGGCCTCGGGGAACTTCTCGGTGTAACCGGCGCCGGGCCGTTCGGGTCCAAAGCGCAGAATGGGCGGAGCCGCATCCGCGGAGAGGGCGAGCGAGCCCAGACAAACCAGAACGGCGAGACGCTTCCCAGTATTCAGAGTAAGCACCGTAAAATCCTACGCTGGCCCAGCCCCGCCCGCGCGAAGCAGGAGAAATCTCGATGATTCGATTCGGAACGTCCGGCTGGAGAGCCGTCCTCGGTGAGGAGTTCACCTTCGACGCCGCTCGCCGGGTCGTCACCGCGATCGCGCGGGTCGTCGTGGCCGGGGAGCTGCCGGGAGCCGGCGTTCTGGTCGCCTCGGACACGCGATTCCTGAACGAGCGCTTCGTGCTCGAGGCCGCGCGGGTCCTCGCCCGCGAGGGCGTGCCGCCGCTCCTCGCCACGCGCGACCTGCCGACGCCGGTCGTCTCGTTCGAGATCCGCCGCCGCATGACGGCCGGCGGAATCAACTTCACCGCGTCGCACAACCCGCCCGAGTACAACGGCATCAAGTTCTCGACGCCCGACGGCGCGCCCGCGCTGCCGGCCGTGACGCAGGCCATCGAGGCCGAGATCGCGAAGACGACCGATGCCGACGGGCACCCAGCGCCGGTCGTGCCGCTCGTGACGATCGATCCTCTCGAGCCCTACCTCGCGGATCTCGCGACCAAGGTCGACGCCGCCGCCATCGGCAAGGCCGGCCTCCGCATCGCCATCGACCCCCGCTACGGCACGTCGCGCGGCTACCTCGACGAGTTCCTGCTCCGCGCCGGAGTCGACGTCGTGACGCTCCACGGCCACCGCGACCCGTATTTCGGCGGCCTCTCTCCGCAGTGCGACGCCGTGAACCTCGTGGAGCTCGGAAAGCTCGTCGTTGCCGAAGGAAGGCACATCGGCCTCGCGACCGACGGCGACGCGGACCGCTTCGGCGTGCTGGATTCCGATGGCACCTACGTGAACCCCAACCTCTGCCTGATGCTCCTCGCCGACTCGCTCCTCGAGAAGCACGCGGAGAAGGGCCTCGCGGTCGCGCGGTCGGTCGCGACGACCCACGGGCTCGACGCCGTCGCGAAGTTCCACAAGGCCGAGGTGATCGCGACTCCCGTGGGCTTCAAGTACATCGGCGAGCTCCTCCTCGCGGGGAAGATCGTCATGGGCGGCGAGGAGAGCGCGGGCTTCACGATGCTGGGCCACGTGCCCGAGAAGGACGGCCTCCTCGCGGGCCTGCTGCTGGCGGAGCTCGTCGCGAAAACGGGCCTCACCCTGAAGGAGCAGCTCAACCGGCTCTTCGCGCGCGTGGGCTCCGTGGCGCCCGCCCGTGCCGACGCGCACCTGACGCCGGAACTCGCCAAGACGCTCAAAGACCGCCTGGCCGAAGACCCTCGCGAATTCGCGGGGCTCGTCGTCGAGAGCATCGACCGCATGGACGGGCAGAAGCTCCTCCTCGGGCACGGCCGCTGGATCCTCTTCCGCCCCTCGGGCACCGAGCCCGTGGTGCGCATCTACGCCGAGAGCGAGGACGAGAGCGAGACCGCCCGTCTCCTCGCGGCGGCCAAGACCTACGTTCTGGGAAGCTGAAAGGAACCTGATGTACGCAATCGACGAGATCCACGCGCGCGAAATCCTGGACAGCCGGGGCAACCCCACCGTGGAGGTGGAATGCGTTCTCGAAGGCGGGTCTTCGGGACGCGCGATGGTGCCCTCGGGCGCGTCGACGGGAACGCGGGAGGCGCTCGAGCTGCGCGACGGCGACAAGAAGCGCTACGGCGGCAAGGGCTGCCTCACCGCGGTTCAGAACGTGAACGACACGATCGCGCCCGAGCTGATCGGCCTCGACGCGCG
Organism: uncultured Holophagales bacterium; assembly: GCA_964643185.1. GTDB lineage: Bacteria > Acidobacteriota > Thermoanaerobaculia > UBA5066 > UBA5066 > JAEUQS01. The sequence goes on along the minus strand of CAZXSG010000071.1, from coordinate 3,294 downwards.
CATGCAGGGCGAGATCGACCGGATCATGCTCGAGCTGGACGGCACGGAGTTCAAGAGCAAGCTGGGCGCGAACGCGCTGCTGGGCGTCTCCATGGCCGTGTGCCGCGCGGCGGCCGAGGCGGTGGAACTGCCGCTCTTCCGCTACGTCGGCGGCACGGGCGCGACGACGCTGCCCGTCCCGTTCATGAACCTCATCAACGGCGGCGAGCACGCCGACAACCCGCTCGACGTCCAGGAGTTCATGGTGGTGCCCGCGGGCGCGCCCAACTTCCGTGAAGCGCTCCGCTGCGGAGCCGAGATCTTCCATGCGCTCAAGGGCCTGCTCAAGAAGAAGGGCTTAGCGACGGGCGTCGGCGACGAGGGCGGCTTCGCGCCGAACATCGAGAGCACGCGCGCGACGCTCGACGTTCTCGTCGAGGCGATCGGCGCGGCCGGCTACACGGCCGGCAAGGACGTATTCCTCGCGCTCGACGTCGCGGCCTCGGAGTTCTACGAGGACGGCGTCTACTCGCTCGACGGGAAGAAGCAGAGCGCCGAGGAGATCGTGGCGTTCTACGAGGAGCTCCTCGCCGCGTACCCGCTCATCTCCATCGAGGACGGCTGCGCCGAGGGCGACGCCGCGGGCTGGAAGCTCCAGACGGAGCGGCTCGGCAAGAACGTGCATCTCATTGGCGACGACCTGTTCGTGACGAACCCCCGGATCCTCCGCGAGGGGATCGCGAACGGCATCGCGAACGGGCTCCTCGTGAAAGTGAACCAGATCGGCACGCTCACCGAGACGCTCGAGGCCGTGCGCATCGCGCAGACGGCGGGCTACATCACCGTGCTCTCGCACCGCTCGGGCGAAACGGAGGACACCACGATCGCCGACCTCGCGGTGGCGACGAACTCCGGCTTCATCAAGACGGGCTCCCTCTCGCGCTCGGAGCGCATCGCGAAGTACAACCGCCTCCTCCGCATCGAGGAGGATCTCGGCGCCACGGCCGTCTACCCCGGCCTTCGCGCGAAGAAGGTTTGATCGGCCCCATTTGAGATTCACCCGCGTCGAAGGGCCGCCCACACGACGGCCTGCCAAAGAGAGGGCACCCGCCCGGAGCTATCCGGAGGAGTCCGCGTTCCGGGGCGCGACTCCGGCGGCGCACGTGGACAGGAAGCCCCTCTCGGCGCTCTCGTGGGTGATCATTTCGATCCTCTTCTCGGCGCTCCTCTTCGCGTTCTTCCTGGTGGGCGACCACGGCTTCCTGGACGTGCGCCGCCAGCGCACACGCCTCGCCTCGCTGCAGCGCGAGGTGACGCATCTGGCCGCCGAGAACACGGCCCTCGAGAAGCAGGTGGCGGCGCTCAAGAGCGACCCGAAGGCCGTGGAGAAGCTGGCCCGCGAGGAGCTGCAGCTCGTGAAGCCCGACGACGTCGTCCTCGTTCTCCCCCAGGGCTGGGAAGCCCGGGTGAAGAAGAGCGCAGCGCCCCCGGCGCCTCCTCAGCCGAAGTAATCCGGTGCAGCTCGAGAAGGGTCGCCGCCTCGGACCCTACGAGATCCAGGAGCTTCTCGGCGCGGGCGGCATGGGCGAGGTCTATCGCGCGCTCGACACGCGGCTCTCGCGCACGGTGGCGCTCAAGACGCTGAAGGCCGAGAAGGCCGGCGACGAGGGCCTCCGGAAGCGTTTCCTCCGCGAGGCCCAGGTGGCCTCCAAGCTCGCGCACCCCAACATCGGCACGCTCTTCGACGTGGGCGAGGAGGACGGCCTCGTCTACTTCGTGATGGAGCACCTCGAGGGCGAGACGCTCGACGCTCGGCTCGCGCGCGGGTCGATGCCGCTCAAAGAGGCGCTCACGCTGGGTATCCAGATCGCCGACGGCCTGGCCGCCGCGCACGCGCAGGGCGTGACGCACCGGGACCTCAAGCCCGGCAACGTGATGCTGACGCCGCAGGGCGCGCGCATCCTGGACTTCGGCCTCGCCAAGATCGCGCAGGATCCGGCCCGCATCGCGAATGCCTCGCACGACACGCGCTCCCTCACAGCGTCCGGGCTCATCGTCGGCACGCTGGAGTACATGGCCCCGGAGCAGCTCGAGGGGCTCGACGCGGACGCTCGGTCGGACGTGTTCGCGTTCGGCTGCGTGCTCTACGAGATGGTGTCGGGCAAGAAGCCCTTCCCCGGCGCCAGCATGGCGAGCCTCATCGGCGCAGTGCTGCACGTGGAGCCGCCGCCCGTCTCGGCGCAGCGCGAGGGCCTGCCGCCGCTCCTCGACCGCGTGGTGGCGCGCTGCCTCGCCAAGAGCCCCGGAGATCGCTGGCAGAGCGTGAAGGACCTGGCCGACGAGCTGCGCTGGCTGCTCTCGATGCTGGGCTCGGGCGCCCCCGCCACGTTCCTCGGCAGCGCTCTCTCGCGAAACGCGTTTCTCCGCCGCGCGCTGCCCGTCACGCTGGCGCTCCTCGCGGGGGCGGGCGTGGCGGCCGTGCTCTATTCGCAGCGCGCGCGGCCGCAGCCCCTCACGGAGGTGTCGCTCGTCCTCCCCCGCGAGCGGCCGCTCTTCCCGAGCTTCGCCAACCCCTTCGCCCTCTCGCCCGACGGCCGCACGTTCGCGTACATCGGCCGGCACGACGGCCAGCGGCATCTCTTTCTGCAGAGCCTCTCGAGTCGCGAGGCCGTCGTCGTGCCCGGCAGCGCGAGCGCCGACGGCCCGTTCTTCTCGCCCGACGGGCGCTTCGTGGCGTTCACGGCCGACCGCGAGCTGCGCAAGGCACCGGTTTCGGGCGGCCCGGCGGTCCCGATCGCGGAGATGCGCGTCGCGGGCGGCGCGGCCTGGCTGCCCGACGACACCATCGTGTTCGCGGCCGACATCGGCACGGCGCTCTCGCGGGTCTCGGCGCTCGGCTCGAGGTCAGACCTGGTCGCGGCCAAGACGCTCACCAAGCTCGAATCCACCCAGCGCACGCACCGGCATCCGCAGGCCTTTCCCGACGGACGGAGCGTGGTGTACGTCGCCGGCACGGCCGGGATGACGTCGTTCGACGAAGCGACGCTCCACGTGCTGGACCTCGCGTCGGGCGTTTCGACGCCCACGGGCATCACGGCCTCGTGGGCGTCGCCCGTCTCGAACGACGCGCTCGTCTACGCCCGCGGCGGCGAGCTCTACGCGACGCGGCTGGACCCTTCCACGAGGAAGCCGCTCGGCGCGGCGATCGTGGTGGCGGGCAACGTGCGCACGGGCACGTCGGGCGCGCTCTACGGGGCGCTGTCGCCTTCGGGCGCGCTCCTCCTCGCGCCGCCCGAGGGCCCGCGCGCACGGCAG
>CAZXSG010000070.1:0-10337 GCA_964643185.1 uncultured Holophagales bacterium | reverse complement strand
CCGGAAGGACCGTACTTCCGCACCTGGGTCGAGCGATATCACGTTGCGGGGGGCGTCTCGGAGCACCCCGACGTGGACTCGCCGAACGGAGGGCTGGACGGATTCCGCGAGAAGTACCGGGCGGGTGACGGCACCAAGAGCTTCTTCGTCCCGAAGCTCTGCAATCACTGTGCGACCTCACCCTGCGTGCAGGTGTGTCCCGTGGGCGCGACGTTCGAGAGCCCCGACGGCGTCGTGCTCGTCGACAAGGACTACTGTCTCGGCTGCCGCTACTGTGTGCAGGCCTGCCCGTACGGCTGCCGCTTCATCGACCCCCGCTCGAACACGGTGGACAAGTGCACGCTGTGCTACCACCGCATCACGAAGGGGCTCACCACGGCCTGCTGCGAGGTGTGCCCCACGGGAGCGCGCCAGCTCGTGGATCTGAAGGACCCGAAGGACCCCGTCCACGAGTTCCTGAGGACGCACAAGGTGCAGGTTCTCAAGCCGCAGCTCGCAACCGGATCGAAGGTTTACTACAACGGCCTCGACGGCTCGGTGCGGTAAGGAGCCGCCGATGGACCCAGCCGCCCTTCCCGTCGTCCAGGGCTTTCTGTACCCGAACGAGGCCGAGCTCCAGTGGAGCATCCTCATCGTCCTCTATCCATTTCTCACGGGCCTCGTGGCGGGCGCCTTCATCCTGGCGTCCCTCGCCCGCGTTTTCAACGTGCATGAGGTACGCCCCACGTACCGGCTGGCCCTGCTCTCGGCCCTGGCGTTCCTCATCGTCGCGCCGCTGCCGCTGCAGCTCCACCTCGGGCATCCGGAGCGCGCGTTCGAGATGTACCTCACGCCGCACACGACCTCGGCCATGGCGATGTTCGGCTTCGTCTACCTGTGGTACCTCCTGGCTGTGCTGCTCCTCGAGATCTGGCTCGATTACCGCAAGAGCATCGTGCTCTGGGCGCGGGAGAAAACGGGCCTCACGCGCCGGTTCTACAAGCTCCTCACGCTGGGGGTCGACGACATCAGCCCGGAGGCGCTCGACATCGACGACCGGGCCGGCCGGTTCATCACCATCGTGGGAATCCCGTCGGCGTTCCTGCTCCACGGCTACGTGGGGTTCATCTTCGGTTCCATCAAGGCGAACCCGTGGTGGTCGACGCCGCTCATGCCCGTGGTGTTCCTGTTCTCGGCGATCGTCTCGGGAATCGCGCTGGTGCTCCTCGTTTACATGGCGACCTCGGCCCTGCGCGGAAAGGCCGTCGACATGCCCTGCCTGGACACGATCGGACGCTACCTTCTCTATGCGTTCCTCGTGGACTTCGCGGTCGAGACGCTGGACCTCGCGCACCGGATGTACGAGGCGGACGAATCGTTCAAGAGCCTAGACTTCATGGTTCGCACGAAGCTGTACTTCTCCCACATCGTCGTGCAGATCGTGCTGGGCATGTTCGTGCCCATCGCGATCCTGGGGCTCGTGCAGCTCGTGAAGCTGTCTGAAAGGGCGCGCCGTGGCCTCTACGCGGTTGCCGCCAGCCTCACGCTCATCGGGATCTTCGCGATGCGCTGGAACGTGGTGATCGGCGGGCAGCTCTTCTCGAAGAGCTTCCTCGGCTACACGACCTACAAGCTCGAGCTTGCGCACCGCGAGGGTCTCGGCCCGGCCATTCTGTTGATGCTGCTGCCATTCCTCATCCTGTGGGTGCTCGTGAAGCTGTTCCCGCCCTGGGAGGAGGAGGAAGAAGCGATCAGCCCGGTCGGGGCTGCCCGGCCAGGCTGAGCACGGCCTGACACACTTCGACGAGGGTTTCTGCTGGGATGGGATGCGCTGGTCCGAGCTCGAGGAACGGTTCGAAGGTCTGCTCGTCCCCCCAGCCGCCCGCGTACGCCGGCCGGTAGCAACAGAAGACCGGGGAGGTTGCGATGGGCACGCGAGCAAGCCATAGGTTGAGACTCCTTGCCGGCCGCGACGTCTTCGTGACGCCGACGATACCAAGCCCGCCGCCTGCCGGGACCGGCGAGCGTGCGAATATCGACGCGACATGGCATCGAAGGCCCGCGCACCGCGCCAGCAAGCCGCCGAAGCGGATCCGGAGTCTGCGCTGCCCTCTCTCGGGCGGGTCCTCGGCTTCCTACGTCTCCTGTGGGCGCTCGATCACGGGCTCCAGCGCACCTCGAAGCAGATGCTGGGCCGCCGCGGCGTCACCGGGCCCCAGCGCCTCGCGATTCGCATCGTCGGCGCCTTCCCGGGAATCTCCGCGGGCGCCCTCGCGCGAATCCTGCTGATCCATCCGAGCACCCTCAGCGGGATCCTGGTGCGGCTCGAGCGCCAGCGGCTCGTTGAGCGCCTCGGCGATCCCCGCGACAAGAGGCGCGCGCTGTTGAGACTGACCGCGCGGGGACGCACCGTCGACGCCCGATCGGCCGGGACGATCGAGTCGATCGTGCAGGGCGTGCTGGAGGGGATCGACGACTCGAAGCTCGAGGCCGCGAGCGCGCTCCTGGCCTCCCTTTCGCAGGCGCTGGACGCCGGCCTCGACCACACCCCGAGCTCTGCTCGCCGGCGCGTCGCCGGGCCTCGCCCGACCGAACGCTGAGGCCCATTCTTCCGCGGGCCGGGAATGAATCGCCGCCCGAATCGTTTGACATCAAAGTATGTGCGGACTAAGTTCCACCGGGCCAGCGAGGTCGACGATATGAAGACGCGATCCACCCGCGAGGCCTTTGCCAGGGTTTCGAGCCGCGTGCTGCTCTTCGGCGAGGCCCTGGTCGACGAACTGCCCGGCGGACCGGTCGTCGGCGGGGCGCCCCTGAACGTGGCCGTCCACCTCGCCGGTTTCGGCCTCGACGTGCTGCTCGTCTCGCGGATCGGGGAGGATCCTGCAGGGGAGCTGGTCCGTTCGCGCCTGGCGGATCGGAGCCTCCGTCTGTCCGGGATTCAGCGCGACCCCAGGCGTGCGACGGCCCGGGTCCTCGTGACCGTCGTGGACGGTCAGCCCAGCTTCGAGATCCCTCCGGAGGCCGCGTTCGACGCGATCGACGCGCGAACCGCCGAGGAGACCGCGCGCGAGTTCGCGCCCGCGCTCGTCTACTTCGGCACGCTCGCTCAGCGCCGCATGCGATCCCGAACGGCGTTGCGCCGGGTCCTCGACGCGACCTCGGGGCTGCGCTTCCTGGATGTGAACCTCCGGGCGCCGTGGATCGAGGTCCGTTCTCTTTCGAATGCCCTGCGGCAGGCAGACCTCGTGAAGCTCAACGCCGCCGAGCTCGAGATGCTCTCTCCGGGAGCCGGGGACGTCTGCGATGCCGGGACCGGTCCGGCGGTGCTCGAGCTCCTCTCGCGATACCGCATCGGCTCCGCGTTCGTGACCTGCGGGGAGCGGGGCGCCCTCCACGTGAAGCGTGGCGCGCCCGGGGCGGTGCGCGCCGGAGCCGACGTCTGTGCTCTGGGCGACTCTCTCGTCGACACCGTGGGAGCCGGCGACGCGTTCGCCGCGGTCGCCATCCTGGGCACGCTTCGAGGCTGGCCGCCCGCCTTGACGATCGTGCGCGCGGACGCGTTCGCCCGAGCGCTCTGTCGGGTGCCTGGCGCCGTGCCGGAGGACCCCGCGTTCCATGCCCGCTTCCTCGCGAGCTGGGGAGGCCCCGCGTGAAACAGCCCGCCTCCCGGCCGCTCCGGATCCTGATGCTCAGCGTCCACGGCCTCATCCGGGGCCGGGATCCGGAGCTCGGGCGGAACGCGGATACCGGCGGCCAGACGGGCTACGTGCTCGAGCTCGCGCGGGCGCTCGGGCGGCACCCGAGGATCGTCCACGTCGATCTCGTCACCCGGCTCATCGAGGACGATTCGGTCTCCCGCGACTACGCCAGGCCGTTCGAGGACCTCGGGGGCAGGGCCCGCATCGTCCGCCTCCCGTTCGGACCCCGCCGCTACCTGCGCAAGGAGGTCCTCTGGCCGCATCTGGGTCAGCTCGTGGACGCCTGCTGCGACTATCTGCGCGGCCAGGCCACGCTCCCCGATCTGATCCACAGTCACTACGCGGACGCCGGGTGGGCCGGAAAGGAGCTCTCCCAGCTCCTGGGGATCCCGCTCCTCCACACCGGCCACTCTTTGGGACGCTGCAAGAAGGAGCGACTGCTCGCGGCCGGAAGGGGGGAGGCCGCCCTGGAACGGACCTTCAACTTCGCCCGTCGAATCGCGGCCGAAGAGGAGACCCTGGAGCAGGCCTCGGCGGTCATCGCATCCACTCACGACGAGGTGAAATCCCAGTACGCTCTCTACGAGGCCTTTCGGCCGAACCGCGCGAGCGTGATTCCGCCCGGCGTCGACACGTCGCGCTTCCGGCCGTCCACGGCGAGGGCGCATCGGAGCCTTCCCTGGATCGACCGCTTTCTCACGGAGCCACGAAAGCCCCTTCTCGTCGCGATCGCGCGGCCGGCGCCCAAGAAGAACCTGGGCACGCTGCTGACGGCCTTTGGCGAGGATCCCGAGCTGCAGGCCCTGGCGAACCTCGTTCTGGTCGCGGGGACCCGGGACGATCTGAGGGAGGCGGAGGAGACGGCGCGTGGGGTACTGCTCGATCTGGTGCTCCAGGTCGACCGGTTCGACTTGTACGGGCGGGTGGCGTTGCCGAAGGATCATCGCGCCGAGGACGTTCCCGACCTCTACCGGCTGGCCGCGGAGCGCGGAGGGCTGCTCGTGAACCCAGCCCTCACGGAGCCCTTCGGACTGACGCTGCTGGAGGCCGCCGCGAGCGGGCTGCCCATCGTGGCCACGGAGAACGGAGGGCCGAGGGACATCGTCGCGAGCTGCCGGAACGGCCTCCTCGTCGATCCGCTCGACAAGGATGCTCTGCGGGCCACGCTCAAGGACGCACTGTCGGACGAGGTGAGGTGGCGGCGCTGGGCACGCAACGGAATCCGCGGCGTGGAGCGGACGTATACCTGGCCCGGTCACGTGGAGAGCTACCTGCGCGCGTGTGATCGCGTTCTCCTGAAGGAGAGGAAGCGAATCCGGCGAACGGATCGGGCCCGGGCGGGATCCCCCCCGATCCGGAGCCTCGCACAGACCGAGCTGGTCCTGGTCTGTGACATCGACGAAACGCTGGTCGGAGACCGGAAAGCTCTCGACACGCTCCTCGCGTGGAGGCGACACGCCGGTTCCCGCGTCGCGTTCGGGATCGCCACGGGCCGGACGCTCCAGCGGGCGCTCGACGTTCTCGAGACCTGGGCAGTGCCGGTGCCCGACATCCTGATCACCTCGGTGGGAACCGAGATCCACTACGGACCCGGCCTCCGCCGCGACGACGGTTGGGCCCTTCATCTGCGTCATCCCTGGCGGCGGGAGGCGCTCGCGCTCGCGCTGTCCGGCGCCCCGGGCCTCAAGCTCCAGCCCGAGGCGAACCAGGGTGAGCTGAAGCTCAGCTACGAGGTGGATCCCTCGAGGATGAGCACGGTCGAGCGTCTCTATACGCGGCTGAGGGAGGAGAGCCTCCAGGCGCGCCTCGTGTACTCGCAGGGAAAGTACCTCGATGTCATTCCCCTCCGGGCGGGCAAAGGTCCGGCTCTCCGTTACATCGCCCTGAGGGAGGGGCTGTCTCCGAGCCACTTCGTCGTGGCGGGAGATTCGGGGAACGACGCCGACATGCTCCTCGGGGACACGCGTGCCGTGGTGGTGGGGAACTACAAGCCCGAGCTCGAGCCGCTCCGCGGGAGCGAACGGATCCACTTCGCAGCGGCGAGCTACGCAGGCGGAATCCTGGAAGGTCTCGAGCACTACGGAGTCGATCTCGGGCCCGCGCGCCCGGAGGAGAGCGCATGAAGCAGTCCCTGGTGGAGTTCGCGGCCTCGCATCGCGACGCGGTGTTTCTGTTCCTCGAGAAGCTCTTCGAGAAGGGCCGTCCCGTGCTGTTGCGCTCGGACGTCCTCGAAGCGTTCGACGCCGCCCGGCTTGCCTACGAGCGGGAGCCGCTGGCCGGCACGCCCCTCGAGGACCTCGCGAGGAGCTGTCAGGAAGTGCTCCTTCGCAGTCCCTGGGCGCTGCTGTCGCTGCGCGAGGGGATCGGCCGATGGAGGCACGTCCGTCTGCATCGCGAGACGATGATCCCCGAGCTCATCGGGACGACCGAGTTCCTTCGCTTCAAGGAGCAGCTGGTGCTTCCGGCAGACGAGGAGACCTTCGAGCCGCTCGAGCTCGACCTGGCGCCTTTCGAGCGGGGATTCCCCAGGCTCAAGGAAGCGAGATCCATCGGACAGGGGGTCTCGTTTCTGAATCGCAAGCTGGCGAGCGATCTCTTCCGGGAAGGTGGTGAGGGGCGTGAGCGGCTCCACGAGTTCCTGGGTCTCCATGCCATCGAGGGACAGACGCTCCTCCTGACGGGGCTCTTCCCTTCTGTCGCCGGCCTTCAGGACGCGCTGCGCATCGGGAGAGAGCTCCTCGAGCCGCTCGATCCCGCGACGCCGTGGGCGGTCGTGGCCGACAGGCTGGCGGCGTGCGGGTTCGCTCCGGGCTGGGGTCGTGACGCCGGGCGCACCCTCGAGACGATGGGCCTTCTCGCTGACCTCCTGGAGGCGCCCACGCCGGAAGCCCTGGAACGGTTCCTGGCCCGCATCCCCATGATCTCCCGCATTCTCGTGCTGTCGCCCCACGGCTACTTCGGGCAGGACGACGTCCTCGGCCTTCCCGACACGGGCGGCCAGGTCGTTTACATCCTCGATCAGGTGAGGGCGCTCGAGCACGAGATGAGAGAGAGGCTCGAGCTGCAGGGCGTTTCCGTGGAGCCGCAGATCGTCATCGTGACCCGGATGATTCCGGAGTCGCGCGGAACCACGTGCCATCAGCGCCTCGAACGCGTGACGGGCTGCCGCAGCACGAGGATCCTCCGCGTGCCGTTTCGAAGGAAGGGCGGAGAGATCATCCGGCCCTGGATCTCGCGGTTCGAGATCTGGCCGTATCTGGAGCGGTTCGCGGTCGAGGCGGAGCACGAGGCGATCGCGGAGATGGGGGGCAGACCCGATCTCGTGATCGGCAACTACTCCGACGGCAATCTGGTCGCGACGCTGATTGCACAGAGGCTGGGCGTCACGCTGTGTACCATCGCTCACGCGCTGGAGAAGACGAAGTACCTGCTCTCGGCCCTCCACTGGAAGGAGCTGGAGCCGCGTTACCACTTCTCCTGTCAGTACACGGCCGATCTCGTGGCCATGAACGCCGCGGATTTCGTCATCGCCTCCACGTACCAGGAGATCGCCGGCACGGCCGATTCCGTGGGGCAGTACGAGAGCTATCAGACGTTCACGATGCCCGGCCTCATGAGGGTGCGCGACGGCATCGACGTCTTCGATCCGAAGTTCAACGTCGTCTCCCCGGGTGCCGACGCCGAGGTGTACTTTCCCTATTCCGAGACGGCGCGGCGACTGTCGGCTCTCGTGCCCCGCATCGAGGAGCTCGTGCTCGGGCGCGAGCCGGGACCCGGAGCCTCCGGAGTGCTGGAGGATTCGGCGAAGCCCATCGTCTTCACCATGGCGCGGCTGGACCGCATCAAGAACCTCACGGGTCTCGTGTCGTGGTTCGGGGCCTCCGATCGCCTGCGCGGTCTCGCGAACCTCGTCGTCGTGGGCGGCAGCGTCGACCCGGAGGGCTGTGGCGACCGGGAGGAGCGCGAGCAGTGCGAGCTCCTCCGCGAGCTCATCGCCCGGCACGGCCTCGAGCGGCAGGTGCGGTGGCTCGGCATGCGCATTCCGAAGCTCGTCGCGGGGGAGCTCTACCGGTGGATCGCGGACCGCCGCGGAGTCTTCGTGCAGCCCGCGCTCTTCGAGGCCTTCGGCCTCACGGTGATCGAGTCGATGGCGTCCGGGCTCCCGACGTTCGCCACGTGCTACGGGGGCCCCTCGGAGATCATTCAGCCAGGCCGCAACGGTTTCCTGGTCGACCCGGGGCGCGGGGCGGAATCGGCCGATCTGATCGCGGACTTCCTCGAGAGGTCCGCGGCGGATCCCGAGGTCTGGCTCCGCGTCTCGAAGGGGGCGCTCGCCCGGGTCGAGGAGCGATACACGTGGAGCCGATACGCGGAGCGCACCATGACGCTCTCGCGAATCTACGGCTTCTGGAAATTCGTCAGCCAGATCGAGCGCCAGGAAACGGTGCGCTATCTCGAGATGCTCTTCCGGCTCCAGTTCCGACCCCTCGCGGCGGCGATTCCCGAGGCATGACGGCGCGAAGCGCCGCGCGCCATATCGGGACCTCCCTGGCGGTCGTACTCGCGCGAGCGCGGCGCCAGGCGAGGCGTTTCCCCGCGGTTCCGCTCGTCCTCGTGGGGGCCGGCTGCGGTCTCGTCGCCGTGCTCTTTCATCAGGCTCTGACGCTCGGCAGATTTCTGCTCGTGGAGACCGCTCTCTCCGTGGCCTCGCCCTGGTTCCGCGCCGCTCTCGTCCTGCTCCTCCCGGCGTCGGTGGGGGGTCTCCTGGCCTTCGCGATGCGGAGGTACTCGCCTCACGCCGGCGGCGGCCTGGCCCTGGTGAGAAGAGCGTACGCACAGGGGCACGGGATCCTCGATCGAAAGACGTTCTTCGGGGCGTTCGTGGCGAACCCGATTTCTCTGGGCGCCGGAACCCCGCTCGGCCCCGAGGGACCCACGGTGGTGCTCACCAGCACGTTCAGCGCCGGGCTGGCCCGGTTCCTCGGCCTGCCCTCGCGGGTCGTGCGGGGAATGATCCCCATCGGGACCGCGGCCGGCATCGCCGCGATCTTCAATACACCCATCACGGGCGTCGTGTTCGCGCTCGAGGAGGTCGTCGGGAGCGCCTCCCGCGGCGTCCTCGGCGGGTCGCTCGTGGCCGCTGTCGCCGCGGCCGTGGTGCACCGGCAGATGCTGGGCGGCGAGCGGCTCCTCCCGGCCTCGGCGGCGGCCTGGCACGACCCGCGTGAGCTCCTGGGGTTCGCGCTGGTGGGCCTCGTCGCGGGAGGTGTGGCCGGGTTCGTGCCGCGGATGGTGCCGGGTCTGAGGCAGCGGCTCGAAGTCCTCACGGCGCGCGTGGGCCGGCTGTCCTACGTGGCGCGGGGATGCCTCGCCGGCCTCGCCGTGGGCGCTCTGGGGCTGATCTCGCCCGAGACTCTGGGGACCGGCTACTCGCCCATCGGCGTGTGGCTGACGGGCGGAGGCACGGCCGAGCAGTCGCTCGTCGCGTTCTTCGCGAAGTCGGCAGGCCTCGTGTTCGCGCTGTCGGGATCGCTCGTGGGCGGCGTCTTCGCACCGTCCCTCTTCATCGGTGCGGCACTCGGCGCCGGGGCCGGGCACGCGACCCACCCTCCGTTCCCGGCCGCGCCCCTCGATCCGGCCGCGTTCGCGCCCGTCGGCATGGGAGCGTTCTTCGCGGGCTTCCTGAGAACGCCGCTCGCCGCGGTGCTCATCGTCTTCGAGCTGACGGGCGATTACGGCCTCGTTCTTCCGCTGATGCTGGCCGTCGCGATCTCGCTCGTGGTGGCACGGCGCATCTCGCGGAAGACGCTGGTGGAGCAGCAGCTCGAGGAAGAGGGAATCCGGGAGGCCGTCACCGCGCCAGACGCCTCTTCCCCGAGCGGCACAGGCGAGCACGAGGGCCCGGCAGCGTAGGGTCTCAGAGCCTGTCGCCCGAGTCCTCGCGGAACCAGTGGAGGCTGCCGGGCGCGAAACGCACGGCGAGTCCTTCCGTGGGAAACGGCGGCTTCACGAACGCTCGGAGGAGCGCTCCTCCCGCGTCCAGAGTCACGAGAGTCCGGTCGCCCAGTGGCTCGGCGAGATCGAGCCTCACGGGAACGTCCTCTCCGCCGGGAGCGGAAACGACCTCGACGTCTTCGGGGCGAACTCCCGCGCAGAGGCCGGTGCGGGCCGTCACGGACTGCGGCAGGGGAAGGCGCAGGGAGCCCGATACGAAGAAATCGCCCTCGCATCGGCCCCGGAGGATCGTCATGCGCGGAGAGCCGATGAAGGTCGCGGTGAAGAGGTTCGCGGGCCGCGTGTAGAGCGCGTCCGGGGGGCCGGACTGTGCGATCTTGCCCTCCCGCAGGACGAGCACCTCGTCGGCGAGGCTCATGGCCTCCGACTGATCGTGGGTGACGTAGAGAACGGTCGCGCCGAGCCGTTTGAACAGCGACTTCAGCTCGGCTCTCATCTCTTCGCGGAGCAGAGCGTCGAGGTTCGAGAGCGGCTCGTCCATGAGGCAGATCCGCGGCTCCCGCACCAGCGCGCGCGCCAGCGCCACGCGCTGCTGCTGACCGCCCGAGAGCTGCCCGGGGTAGCGGTCGAGAAGCGGCGAGAGCCCCAGCAGCTCGGCCATGGCGCCCACGCGCTTCGCGATCTCCGCGCGCGGGGTCCGCC
>CAZXSG010000069.1:2334-10340 GCA_964643185.1 uncultured Holophagales bacterium | reverse complement strand
AGGAGCACGCGCCGTCTGAGCTCGGTCGGCTGCTGGGTCTCGACCGGGCGCCTGCGCGGGTCCGCGTCAAAATGCGCGTAAGGAGGCGTGGTCGCGGCTTGGAAATGGCCAGGCAGCTTGCCGATGACGGGCAGGCCCATGGACGCGCCCGCGCCGATGCTGGCGAAGGAATGCCTCAAATCATGCAGGCGGACGCGGTCAAGCCCGGCGGCCTTGCAGACAGCGGCCCACGGCTTTTTAAGGTCCGCGCGCGGTGCGCCTTCCCGCCCGGCAGGGAAAATACGTGGAATTCCGCCCACGCCCGGGCACGTTGCAGAGCCGGCCCGTGCAGCCGCTCAAGCCGCTGCCCGAGCCCAACGCCACGTCTCCCGATCGCTACCTCGTGGACCTCACCAAGCCCTTCGCGCTCTCGGAGCTGGGCGGCACCGGCGAGCTGCCGCAGTGGGCCGAGGCGCTCCAGCCTCATGTCGCCGCCGGCTTCGGCTGGGAGATCGGCGGAAGTGGCGCGCGGCGCATCGTGATCGAGGCCCCCGCCGCGTTCGACGCGCGCTTCGCGTCGCTCGCGAAGGCCACCGTCGAACGGCGCGCGGGCTTCTCCGCGGAAACGAAGGGCGAGGCGAACGCGACGGAGCTCTTCGTGGGACCGGGCCTCCCCGCGCTCGCCTGGAAACGCAGCGGCGGCTTCCTCTGGATCGCGACCTCCGCGGCCGACCTCGCGGGCGTGCCCGAGCCGAAGGCCGAGGCCGGTCTCGCGCGCTGGAGCCAGCTCGACCTCGAAGCCGTACGCAAGGCGGGGACGGGCTGGAAGGCGGCGGAAGGGGCCTTCTCGCTCGACGAGACCCGCCCGTTCTCCGACCGCGTGCTCGGAATCCTGGGCTGGATGCCGAAGACGTCGGCGCTCACCACCGAGCGCCGCTTCACCGCGGGAGCGTTCTCGGAGCGCGTGGCCTTCACTCACTCCACGGCGGCTGTGAGCACGGCACCCAAGCCCGCTGCCGCGCCGAAGAAGCCGCCGAAGTAGCCGGCGTGCTCACCCGTCGCGCGGCCGTTCGCCTGGCCGCTCTCGCGGCCCTCGCGCCCCTCCCGGCTCTCACCGGGATCGGCGGCGAGGGCCTCGTCGTGTACACGCTGCGCGACGGCGAAGTGCTGCCCGAGGACGGCGTGGACGTCCCCCAGCCCGTGGGCTCGCTGCAGAAGCCCTTCATCGCACGTGCCTGGGCGCTCGCCCACGACACGAGAGATCCGCCGCGCTTCCGCTGCACCGGAAGCACCTGCTGGCTCCGCGTGGGGCACGGCGAGGTGGGACTCACCGCGGCGATGGCGGAGTCGTGCAACGAGTACTTCGTCGCGCTGGCCCGCGAGGTTTCGACCTCGGGTCTCGCGACGGCGCTTCGCGACGCAGGATTCACGTTCTCGCAATCGGTCACGGCCGAAGACGCCGTGGGGCTCGCGCGCGCGGGAGCCACGATCCGCATCGCGCCCGGCACGCTTCTCCTCGCGTACGCAGACCTCGTGCGCACCTCGTGGCCGGTGCGCGACGACGTGCGGCTCGCGGTGCTCGAAGGACTGGGTCGCGCAGCGTCCTCGGGCACGGCCGCCGCCCTCGCCAGGCGCGGACTCCTCGCCAAGACAGGCACCGTCCCGGTTCCCGGCAGCCGGCTTGCGACGTCGGGCTGGGCGCTCGCGCTCGACTCCGCGGGCCGCAGCGGACGGCTCGCGTTCCTGCCTCGCGGCACCGGGGCCGAGGCGGCATCGAGCCTCGCGCGGCTCGCGCGACTCGACGGGGAGCCGGACACGGCGTCCAGCGGTGTTCGAATCGTCCTCTTCTCGGCGCTCCGGCCCTCGCGCGTCACCGTGCTCAACGCCTCGGGCCATCCCGTCCGCGTGACCCACGGCGCGGAGCGCTCCTGGCTCGGACCCGAGGCCACGCTGACGCTCAACCGCGATCTGCGCCTCGAGGACGGCCTCTACACGCTGTCGCTCGCGCCGTACGGTCTCGTGCGGCACGTGCGCGGAGCGCTCGAGGCCGTCGTTGGGCGCGGGGGCGCGCCACGAATCACGCTGACGACCACACCGCGCGGCGCCGTGGAGGGCATTCTCGAAGGCGAGCTGCCCACCGGCTCACCGGACCGGCGACAGGAGCTGGCGGCGGCCGCGTTGCGCTTCATCGCCCGCGGCCCCCGGCACACGGCGGCCGATCTCTGTGACCTCACGCACTGCGCGCGCTTCGTGGGCCTCGGTCCGGCGGTGGTGTGGGAGACGCCCGTGAGGGCGCGCCACGACAGTCTGCGTCCCCTTCCTCCTTCGCTCCGCGACGACGCCTGGGAGGCGGCGCTCGAGCGCTCGCGCGAGAAGGGCCCCTCGCTCTTCACGGGCCACTGCGGCGGCGCGACGCTGAGCGAGCACGCGGTGTGGGGCCGTGGCGAGCGCGCGGCGATTCCATGTCTCCGCCATGCCTCGAGGCCGAATCCCTACAGCCGGACACTCCCCGCCGCGGACCTCGAGGCGCTCTTCGGCGGCCCGGTGACGGCGCTCGACGCGTTCGAGGACGACGGCGTGCGGCGTGTGCGCGTTTCGGTTTCCGGGCGCCCCGAACGCACGCTCCTGTACGACGACCTGCACAGCCTCCTCGCGGCGCGCCTGGGCTGGGACGCGCTGCCCGCGCCGCCCGACCGCTTCGAGCGCACGGCCTCGGGCTTCCGCGTTCTGGGTCGCGGCCGCGGCCACCGCGTGGGGCTCTGCCTGGCTGGCTGAGGCTCCGCCCGTTCCGGGCTACGCACCTCGAGCTGACGCCTTCTTCGGCGACGACGTCCAGCCCTCGCGAAGACGGCGCTCCGTGGACGTCGGCTTCTTCTTCGCCGTCAGCTCGTACGTGAACACCTCGCGCCGCGTGAGCGCGAGCACCACGGTGTGGAGCCGGTTCCGGCGGAACACCGTGACGAGGACGTCGCTGCCGGGCTCAGCGTCGCGCTCGAGGCGCTCGATGACCTCGGCCGTGGCGCGGAAGCCGTTCAGCGCGACGAGCTCGTCGCCGGCGTAGACGCCCGACACGTAAGCCGCGCGCCCGGCATACGTCTCTTTCACCACGAGCTTTCCCTCTTCGGTCTTCGTCTTCCATCCAAAGTCGGCCGAGACGGCCTGCGTTTCGCCCGCCTTCTTCGCGAGAGTCAGACCGAACGCGTCGAAGAGCGGAACGAGATCGGGCGACTCGGTGCCCCGCACGTAGCGTGCGAAGAACTCGGTGGAGTCTTTCCCCCAGACCTCCGACACCGCGCTCTCGTAGCGCCCCGGCACGTAGCCGAGCCCCGTGTCGGCGCACTCCTTGTAGAGAAGCCGCAGCACGTCGTCGAGGCTCCTGCGGCCGCCCGTGTCGCGGCGGAGCGTGAGGTCGAGCGCGAGCGCCACGAGCATCCCTCGGCGGTAGTAGCTCTCCGAGACGTTGGGGCTGTTCTCGTCGGGCATATAGAGCCGTATCCAGGTGTCGAACGAGGAGTCCGCGAGGCTCTGCACGAGCCGCCCGGGCGTGTCCTCGTGATCCTTGAGCGCCTTTCCCCACTCCTTCCCGGCCTCCTCGAGAGTCGAGAGGCCGGTCCTCACGAGGAGGAGCCGCTCGTAGTACGAGGTCACGCCCTCCATCGCCCAGAGGTCGTGCGTGTGGTTCTCCTTCGAGTAGTCGAAGGGCCCCAGCGCGAGCGGCCGGAGGCGCTTCACGTTCCACACGTGGAAGTGCTCGTGGGCGAAGAGCGCGAGCGCGTCGCGGTAGGAGTCGGGCTTGGAGAAGCCGAATGCCGGGAGGCCGCACACGCACGAAGCCGCGTGCTCGAGGCCGCCCCCGCGCGCGGGCAGGAGATGCGTGATGAACGCGTAGCGCTGGTACGGCAGACCGCCGAAGAGGCGCGCGCCCTGCTCGACGATCTTCGCGAGGTCGCCCACGAGCTTCTCGGAATCCTCGTTGCCCTTGCCGTAGAGCGAGAGCTCGTGGGGCACGCCCCGCACGGTGAACGGCAAAATCCGGTGCGTGCCGCACTCGAACGGCGAATCGGCCAGCTCGTCGTAGTCGCGCGCGTGGAACGCGCCGCGCTCGTACGGGAGCGCCATGGTGGTGCGCCAGCCCTTGGGCAGCGTGAACTTCACCGACTGCGGAAGGTGCAGCCCGCCCTCGACATAGAGGAAAAGGTTCGTTCCGTTCCCGAACGCGTGAGAAGAGTCGAGGTGCGACGTGCGCACGCTCAGGTCGTGAGCGTAAACCCGATATCGGATTCGGAACGGGCCCTTCGACGGAGCGTCCGGGGTGAGCCGGAAGCGGCTGCGTTCCACTTTCGAAACCGCCACGCTCCTGCCATTGGCCGAGGCCGCGAGATCGCGCACGTGCCGCGCGAAGTGCCGCACGAAGTAGGACCCCGGTGCCCATACCGGGAGGGAGACGTCGAGGCTCGCGACCTTCTCGCGGAACGCCGGGATCTCCATCTCGATCTCGAAGAGGTGGGTGTGAGGATCGGGAAAGGCGACGGTGAAGCGAATGCCGGGCTTGCTCGAAGGCGCCATGCTCGCGAGGATACGGCCGATGCGCACCGCTCTTCTCCTCATCGCTCTCGGCGCGGCCTCGTCGCCGGCCCTTTCCCAAACTCCGGCCCCCGCACCCGGAAAGGTCAAGGCCGTGCCGGCCGGCACCCCCGTGAAGGTCGACCTCGGCCCCGGTGCTTCCCGGGACTGGCCGCCGGCCTTCGACGTGACCAAGCCCGAGAAGACGCCACTTTCTCCGGGCATGTACGTCTTCCGCTTCCCCGTGGCGGGCGTTCCCCGTACCTGGGGCGTCTATGTTCCCCGGTCCTTCCGCCCGGAGGGCGGGCCGCCCCTCGGTGCCGTGGTGGTGCTCCACGACACGGGCTCGAACGGCAAGGACTTCCTCGCGCTCGGGAATTGGCGGTTTGCCGCGGAGCAGCGCCCGTTCGTCATCATCGCGCCCGACGCCGCGCCGGACGCGAGCGGCAAGCCCGGAGCCTTCACGAAATCGGACTCCCCCACGAACGTCGACGAGCTCGCCAAGCACAACGTGATGCTCGTGAGGCGAATCTTCGAGCTTCTCGGAACCCGCGGAAACGTGGACCCGAACAGGCTCTACGTCGCGGGGCACGGCACGGGCGGCCGCATGGCGGCGATCCTGGGCTTCGAGCTCTCGGGAATGGTGGCGGGGGTCGGCTCGGTGGGCGGCCCCATCTCGGTGGACGCGAAGCTCCCCCACCCCGTCGCGCTCGCCCTGATCCATGGCCGCAAGGACACCGTCTTTCCGCTCTCGGGCGGGAAGACGCCGGTCGAGCCGCTGTGGCGCGAGTGGGCGGGCCAGCTCGGCTGCTCGACGAAGCTCGCGACGTTTCCCGGAATCCCCGGCCTCCTCGCCCAGAGCGCGAACGACTGTGTTTCGGGCTCGGAGGCCGCGCTCTTCGTGGTGGACGACACCGGACACTCCTGGCCCACGACGTTCGACGCGGCCGGCACGCTCCTGGACCTCTTTCTGCGCCGTCCGCTACTTCCCAAAGCTCCGCATAAAGGAGTGGTGACCTTCAAATAACCCTTCGTACGTTTCTTACGCCTAACTTGCGCTAGACTTCCTCCCCCATGGCCGACCGCGACGGCAAGCCGCCCGGACCTCCCGCCCGAAACTGGATCGGGCCCGGGGAGAAGGTGGGCCCCATCGTCGCGCCCGGCGACCGCAAGGAGAAGGCGCGAGTCCGGTCCTATGTACGGGGCGGCGCCCCGCCCTCGCGGCGCTATGCCGAGCTGCGGGCGGCGTCGGCGTTCTCGTTCCTCTCCGCGGCGTCCCTGCCCGAAGACCTCGTCGTGCGGGCCGCCGCGCTCGGGCTTCCCGCCGTGGCGCTCATCGACCGCAACGGCGTCTCCGGCGCGCCGCGCTTCTACAAGGCCGCGAAGCTCGCGGGCATCAAGGCCCTCGTGGGGGCGGACATCGTCATGAAGCCGCTGGGAGCCGACGGCCGTCCCCTGAAGCTTCAGGAAGACGCGCCTCCCCACGTGGATCTGCCCGATCCGCCCATCCTCTCCCTCCTCGTCGAGAACCGCACCGGCTACAAGAACCTCTGCCGCCTCCTCACCACGGCCGCGCGCGGAAAGCCCAAGGGCTCGGCCGTGCTCCGCTGGGACGAGCTGACGGACTTCACCGAGGGGCTGCACGTTCTCGCGGGGGCCGAGGGCAGCGCGCTCCACAGAACGCTCGAGGAAGACGGCCTGGACGGCGCGAAGAAGCACCTCGCGCACATCGAATCGCTGTTTCCGGGGCGCGTGCATCTCGAGCTGCAGCGGCACGGCATTCTCGAGGAGGCCCACCGCAACGTGGCCTGGCAGTCACTGTCGTCGGGCCTTCGCATCCCCACGCTCGCGACGAACGGCGTGAGGCACGCGCGGCCCCCGCACAAGGAGCTGCTCGACGTTCTCACGTGCATCCGCCACCACACGCACCTCGACGCCGCGGGCACCCTCCTCGAGAGAAACCGCGAGCGCCACCTGAAGAGCGCCGCCGAGATGGCCGACGCGTTCCACGACGTGCCGTTCGTGCTCGAGCGCAGCGCCGAGCTGGCCGATCGACTGTCGTTCACGCTGGCCGACCTGGGCTATCAGTTCCCGGCCTATCCGCTGCCACCCGGCGAAACGCCCGACTCGTACCTCTCGCACATCACGTGGAACGGCGCGCGAACCCGCTTCCGGCCACTGTCGTCGCGCGCGCAGGCCCAGCTCGAGAAGGAGCTGCGCATGATCGCGAAGCTCGGCCTCGCGGGCTACTTCCTCATCGTGTGGGACATCGTCCAGTTCGCCAAGCAGAACGGCGTGCTCGTGCAGGGCCGCGGGTCTGCCGCCAACAGTGCCGTCTGTTACGCACTGTCGATCACGGCCGTGGACCCCGTGCGCATGGACCTCCTGTTCGAGCGCTTCCTCTCGGAAGAGCGCGGCGAGTGGCCCGACATCGACCTCGACCTCCCTTCGGGCGACGCCCGCGAGAGCGTGATCCAGTACGTCTACAAGAGGTACGGTCCGCACGGCGCCGCGATGACGGCCAACGTCATCACGTACCGGGACCGCTCGGCCTGCCGCGAGGTGGCGAAGTCGCTGGGCTTCTCCGCGAGCCAGGTGGAGTCGCTGGCGAAGCAGATCGGGACGTTTACATTCGGGGAGTATCGAGAAACGAAACCCGATCCGCACGATCCGCGTCCGCCCGGCCCGGGCGAGGCCCCCGGCGCCTCGTTCGAAGACGCCATGCGCCGCGCGGGCTTCGATCCATCGGAGGCGCGCGTGCGGCATTTCGGAAGGCTGTGGCGCGAGATCCAGAACCTGCCGCGGCATCTGGGTCAGCACAGTGGCGGCATGGTGGTCGCGGCCGGCCGTCTGGACGAGGTGGTCCCGCTCGAGCCCGCGGCCATGGAGAACCGCGTGATCATCCAGTGGGACAAGGACGACTGTGCCGATCTCGGCATCGTGAAGGTCGACCTCCTGGGCCTCGGCATGCTGGGCGCCATCGCCGAGATGATCCCGATGATCGAGACGCACGAGAAGGTGCGGGTGGATCTCGCGCATCTGCCCGAGAACGACCCGCTCGTCTACAAGATGCTGAATGCGGCCGACACGATCGGCATGTTCCAGGTGGAGAGCCGCGCGCAGATGGCGAGCCTCCCGCGGCACGCGCCGAAGGTGTTCTACGACATCGTGGTGCAGGTGGCCATCATCCGTCCCGGGCCGATCGTGGGCGGCATGGTGCATCCGTTCTTCGACAGGCGTCAGGGCAAGGCGCCTGTGACGTATCCGCACCCGTCGCTCGAGCCCATCCTGGCGCGCACGCTGGGCGTGCCGCTCTTCCAGGAGCAGATCCTGCGCGTCGCCATGGTGGCGGCGGGGTTTACGGGCGGCGAGGCCGAGGAGCTGCGCCGCGCGATGGGCTTCAAGCGCAGCATGGTGCGCATGGGCGAGATCGAGCAGCGTCTGCGCGACGGCATGACCCGCAA
>CAZXSG010000069.1:0-2324 GCA_964643185.1 uncultured Holophagales bacterium | reverse complement strand
CGTCAAGTCCATTACGAGCTTCGCTCTGTACGGCTTTCCCGAGAGCCACGCCGCGAGCTTCGCGCTCATCGCCTACGCGAGCGCGTATCTCAAGGCCCATCACCCAACCGCGTTTCTCGCCTGTCTGCTGAACGCCTGGCCTATGGGCTTCTACCACCCGGCCACGCTCGTGAAGGACAGTCAGCGTCATGGGGTGACGGTACTGCCCGTGGACGTCAACGCGTCGGGTTGGCTGTGCCGGTTCGTGGAGCGGCCCAATCCCGCGCCGCCCGAGACCTACCGTCCCATGGCGGCGGGGGCGGTGCGCGTGGGTCTGCGCTTCGTGAAAGGGCTGAGGAAGCCCGCGGGCGAGGCCATCGAAAGGGAGCAGGCCCGGGCCCCATTCGCCACAGTGAAGGATCTGGCCCGACGCACGGGCCTCCACGCCAACGAGCTGGACATCCTGGCCCACGCGGGCGCGTTCGGGAGCCTGGGGCTGTCACGCCGCGCGGCGCTGTGGCAGGTGGCCGAGGCCGGGCGCGACCTCGGTCCGCTCTACGACGCGCTCCCCCTCGGCGGCGGCATGCCGCTCGAGGAGATGACGCCGCTCGAGAACACGCTCGCCGACTACGAGGACACGAGCGTCACCGCCGGCCCGCACGTGCTCGCGCACCTGCGGAACAGGTTGGACGCGCAGGGTGTGCTGCCGCTCGCGCGGCTCACGAAGATGCGCGACGGGGAGTGGGTGAAGGCCGCGGGGGCCGTCGTCGTGCGGCAGCGTCCGGGCACGGCGAAGGGGTTCGTGTTCGTGTCGCTGGAGGACGAGACCGGCATGGTGCAGGCCATCGTGCGGCCCGACCTCTTTCGCGACAACCGCAGCCTCATCGTGGGGGCGTGGGGCCTCGTCGTGGAGGGGAAGCTCCAGGCCAAGGAGGGCGCGCTCTCGATCAAGGCCGTGAAGTTCGCGCCTCTGCCGCTGCCGTCCGACGTGCCGGAGCGTCCGAAGCGGATCATCGAGAGCCACGATTTTCATTGAGGGGAGGATGCGTCGAGGGAACCCGGTCCACCTCAGCGCCCGGCGGTGGCTCAGCCGATGATATTCTTCCCGGGAATGGCCATGTAGCAGGATATCCTGTGATTTCAGGGCACATGCGCGGCCTTGGCAAGGTCGCGAAGAGCCGTAGCCGTGGCACAGAAACGATCGGGGGGCTCATTCACGGTGGGAAGCGGGTCTGCACAAGGAGGTCTCCTGAAGTACGTCACACTCCTCATGGTCCTCTTATCGGGGCCTCTCCGCGCGATCGACTGTGCCCCGACGAAGGTCCTCAAGATCGTTACTGTCGACGCATCTCCGAGCACTTCGAAAGCCGAGTTGGCCTCCCAGCCCAAGACCCTGTACCGACGGGGCGCCCGATACGCCCGTATCGAAGAGCTTCCGGATCGCCAGAACAGGATCCATGGTCTCATCATCGTTGCCGCACCCGACTCGTGGATGATCAATCTAGCCGACCGCTCGGCGCGGCATATGGTTGATCCCGACCCTGAGCCCGTCGTGAAAATTCCGGCATTCAATCCCCCGGATCGGACCTTTCCCAAGGAACTCTCGGCCCTCGAGCTTGGCTGCGAGGACGCCTTCTTCTCAGGCTACAAAAGCCCCTACACCGAGTTGAAGCGGGATGGGTCTGTATTTTACAAGCAGGCAGTCGGTTTTGGCGACTGGAAGGTCGTACTCGTACGGCGCAGCAAGGGCGGCGTTCCGGACATGCTCTTTCTCTTCAAGGACGAGCAAATCCGTACCGTGCTCAAGTTCATTTCGTACGAAGCCATCGAGAAGCCGGATCCACTCCTATTCCAGAAGCCCGATGGCTTGACAACCTCCGAGGCAGGCCCCCCCTGATGCCGTCGTTGCAGCGGCTTCGTTTCGCTCGCCGCTCGACGCTCAACATCGTTGGCCGGACAGAAGATCGAAGGAGCCGTGGAAGATGATAGTGGGTACGTCATACAGCCCAGCCAAGGCCTTCGTCGCATTTGCGACGGAGTTCATCCGAAACGTGGCCAGCAGCGATTTCGGCAAGGCGACCTCTGGACTCGATGCGGCTGACGACGGTCACCGCTGGACGAAGCGCGAGTTGGTAGCGGCTCTTCAGCGGGTTACTCCCGACGGCATTTCCCATCCAGACGGCCTCGCCAGATCTGCCGAGCCTCAACTGGAGGAAAAAACGCCCGGAGAGGTATTTGAAGTCTCCCATCGCCTTCCGTCGAACGGGAAGTGGACCGACGCGGTCGTGACCTTCAGGTTTGAAAGACAGAGGGGCGAGTACTTCCGTGTTCTTCTTGTCGGCGTC
>CAZXSG010000068.1:0-10344 GCA_964643185.1 uncultured Holophagales bacterium | reverse complement strand
CGCTCCAGGACGCGGTCCAGAAGGGCAAGGCGAATCCGGGCGATCTCGTGCTCCTCGTGGGCTCGGGGGTCGGCTACAACCAGGCCGGGGTCGCGTTCCGGCTCACGGAACGGCCGGCGTGAAGACAGGCCGCGCTCTCAAGGTCCTCCTCGGGGTCCTCGGGCTCGCGGCCGTTCTCGCCGTGGCGGCGTTCGTGTGGGTGATGCGGCATCCGATGGACGTTTTCGCGAGGCTGTCCCGCAAGGAGCTCCCGAAGGCCGGCCTCGTGAAGCTCTCGATCGACGCACCGAGCGGACGGCTCACGTACTGGAAGGGCGGCTCCGGACCGGCGCTCGTCCTCCTCCACGGCGTGAACGATCAGGCGGGCACGTTCGCGAAAATCGTTCCCGGCCTGCTCGCCCGTTTCACCGTGATCGCGCCCGATCTTCCGGGACATGGCGAGTCGGCGCCGGCCGCGGGGGAGCTCTCCCTCGGTAGCATGGTCCAGGCGACGCGGACGCTTCTCGCGAAGGAGGCGCCCACGGGCGCGGTGCTCGTCGGAAACTCCATGGGTGCGTGGATCGCGTTCCTCGTCGCGAAGGACGGAGCGAACGTCACGAGGATCGTGGCCGTGAACGGCGGCCCGCTCCGGGGCGACACGTCCGGGCTCTCGCTCACACCGAAGACGCGCGCCGAGGCCGCGACGCTCATGGAGGCGCTGCGCGACTCCTCGAGCCCGCGGCTTCCCGGCTTCGTGCTCGACGACCTCGTGCGGCGCGCGCCGGCTTCGCAGGCCGCGCGGATGAGCATCGCCGAGATGACGCCGTTCCTGCTCGACGGCCGGCTCGAGGGTTTCACGCTGCCGGTCGATCTCCTCTTCGGCGCTTCGGACCAGCTCGTCCCGCTGGCCTACGCGCGGAAGGTCATGGCTCAGATTCCCCACGCGAAGCTCACGGAGGTGCCGCGCTGCGGGCATGTGCCGCAGGTCGAGTGCCCCCTCGCGTTCGGCAAGGCTCTCGCGGGCCTTCTGGAGGTCGCACCTTGATTCATGGAGACGTCCTCGGGGAGCGCGCGCGCCTCTCGCCACACCGGACAGCGCTCGTGTTCGTGGAGACGGGGGAGTCCATCTCGTACCGCGATCTGGACGCGCGGGCCCGAGCCTGGGCCCGCGTGTTCCGCGGACCGCTCGCGCTTTCGCCCGGCGACCGCGCCGGCCTCCTCTCGCACAACCGGCCGGAGTACGTCGAGGCGTACTTCGGAGCCGCGAAGGCCCGTTGTCCGCTCATCCCCATCGGGACGCGGCTCACGCCCACCGAGATCCTGCCCATCATCGAGGACTCCGGCCTCGGCGTCCTCTTCTACGACAGTGCGCTGGGCTCCGTGGTCGAGGGGCTGAGGGGCGTTCCCGGCCTCCGCTTCGTGGCGCTCGACGCGCCGCTCCACGACTCCGACCTCCCGCTGTCCGATCTCGTCGCCGCCGTCGCCAACGACGCGGATCCCGAACGTCCGGAGCCGGACGATCTGTTCGCGCTCCTCTATACGAGCGGAACGACCGGCCGGCCGAAGGGCGTGATGGTGCCGCACCGCATGGTGGCCTGGAACGCCTACAACACCGTGGTCGCCTGGCAGCTCGGGGAGAACGACGTGAGCCCCTTGTTCACACCGCTCTACCACGCCGGCGGGCTCGCGGCATTCCTCACGCCGATCCTCCTGGCCGGTGGCACGATCGTTCTCCACGCGAAGTTCGACGCGGCCGAGGTGTGGCATTCCATGGCGCACGAGAAGGCGACGGTCGTCCTCGGCGTGCCGACGATATGGAAGCTCCTCCTCGAATGCCCGGAGA
Organism: uncultured Holophagales bacterium; assembly: GCA_964643185.1. GTDB lineage: Bacteria > Acidobacteriota > Thermoanaerobaculia > UBA5066 > UBA5066 > JAEUQS01. The sequence continues at coordinate 8,522 of CAZXSG010000068.1, read as the reverse complement.
TCGACCGCGTGGATCTCTCGAGCGTTCGCTGGTTCATCAGCGGGGGCGCGCCCATGCCCGCGAACGTCCTCGCCGCCTACCAGGAGCGGGGCTTCGTGATGAAGCAGGGCTATGGAATGACCGAGGTCGGCGTCAATTGCTTCGCGATGAGCGAGCAGGACTCCGTGCGCAAGCCTGGCAGCATCGGACGGCCCCTGCCGTTCACCGAGGCGCGGCTCGTGGACGACGAAGGTCTGGAGGTGGCAGGGGGCTCCGCGGGCGAGCTGTGCCTCCGCGGGCCGCACGTCTGCGCCGGCTACTGGCGAAACCCCGAGGCCACGCAGGCGGCGCTCTCCGCCGACGGGTTCTTCCACACCGGTGATCTCGCCGAGCGGGACGACGACGGGTTCTTCCGCATCGTGGGCCGCAAGAAGGACATGCTCATCAGCGGCGGCGTGAACGTCTATCCCGCCGAGATCGAGGCCGTGCTCCTCGCTCACCCCGCCGTCCGCGAGGTGGCCGTGACGGGCGTGCCCGATCCCACGTGGGGCGAAAAGGCCGTGGCGTTCTACGTGCCGTCCGGCGATCCGGCAGCGCCCGAAGACCTCGCGGCGTTCGTCGAGGCGCGCCTCGCGAAGTTCAAGGTCCCGCGGGTGTTCGTCGTCGTCGAGAGCCTTCCCGTGACGGCGTACGGCAAGGTCGTGAAGGGTGAGCTACGGGCCCGCTACCTCGAAGGGAAGGCCGGATGAGCGTCCTCGCGCACCGCCTCGACGGGCCGGAGGGGGCTCCGGTCGTGCTCCTCCTCAACGGCGGCATGATGAGCATGAACGCGTGGGAGGAGATCGCGCGGGCCCTTGGAACACGATATCGGGTTCTTCGCTGCGACCTGCGGGGCCAGCTGCTCTCGCCCGGCGCGCCGCCCGAGGACATTCGCGGACACGTCCCCGAGCTCCTCCTCCTGCTGGATCATTTGGGGCTCTCCCGCGTGCACGTGCTCGGCACGTCGTTCGGGGGAGAGGTGGGCGTCCTCTTCGCCGCGGCACATCCCGAGCGGACGGCCACGCTCACCGCGGTGACGGCCGTGGACTTCTTCGACGAAACCATGCTCGCCGACGTCGACCGGCTGCGCGCGCTCGTCACGGCGTTTCTGGCCGGCGAGGGCACGGCGACGGCCGTCTACGACTATGTGGCCGAAGGAGCGTTCTCCCCGGAGTACAGGAGCCTCAGGGCGGCGGACATCGCCGCGAGGCGGGCTCTCGTGAGCGCGCTTCCGAGGGCGTGGTACGAGGGGCTCTCGGTGCTCCTTGCATCCCTCCACACCTCGGATCTTCGCGGCGAGCTGGCCGCGGTGACCGCTCCCGCGCTCGTCGTTTCGGCGGAGCGGGACGCGGCCATGCCTCTCGAACGGTCCGAGGGTCTCGCGCGGGGCCTGAGGGCGCGGCACGAGGTCGTGGCCGGGAGCGGGCACGCGCTCATCGTCGAGGCGACCGAACCCTTGCTTTCGCGCTTTCTGCCGTTCGTCCAGCAGGCGGGTACGGCATGAGTGAGCCCGAACGCAAAGTTCCCGCGTCGTCGTGGTGGGGCCTCGCGCTCCTCACGCTCGTCTACACGCTCAATTTCCTCGACCGGACGCTCATCTACATCCTCTTCCCGTACCTCAAGAAGGAGCTGCATCTCTCGGATCTCCAGCTCTCTCTTTTGGGGGCCACGGCGTTCGTCATCTTCTACACGCTCCTCGGCGTGCCGTTCGGGCGCCTCGCGGATCGCGTCTCGCGGAAGCGGCTCATCGCGGGCGGACTCTTCGTGTGGAGTCTGTTCTCAGGCCTCACCGCGTTCGCCGACAGCTTCACGACGATCTTCCTGTGCCGCGTCATGGTGGGAGTGGGTGAGGCGACCCTCGGTCCCGCGGCGCTCTCTCTCCTCTCGGACTACTTTCCGCCGCGCTCCCGCGCCACCGTCTCGGCGATCTACTCCGCCGGAATCCCGCTCGGGGGAGGTCTCGCGTTCTTCCTCGGCGGAATGCTGGGGCAGGAGCTGGGCTGGCGCTGGGCGTTCGGCCTCCTCGGATTCCCCGGAGTCCTCGTCGCGTTCCTCGTGCTCGCGCTCAAGGAGCCGGCCCGCGGGACCACCGAAGGGAAAGGCGGTGCCACCGCCAAGGCCGAGATCGGTTTCGCGGAAGGAGTGAAGCGGCTCTACGCGACGCCGGTGCTGCTCTGGCACCACGCGGGCTACGCGCTCTTCGCGCTCGCGGGGAACTCGCTCTCCATCTGGGGTCCGCTCTTCTTCGTGAGGGTTCACGGCCTCGACATCAAGACGATCGGAATCTTCGCCGGGATCCTCTCGGTCGTCGGCGGCATTCCCGGAACGATCCTCGGGGGCTTCGCGGCCGACCGCTTCCGGCGCCGCGGGCCCGGAGGACGGATGCTGTTCTGCGCTTTCGGCGCGCTCGCCTGCATCCCGCTCTGGATCCTGCTCCTCTTCTCCACCAGCATTCCCGTGCTCATCGCGGTGAACACGCTGCTCCTCGCCGCGGCGCTGCTCTGGCTGGGACCCGCGGCGGCCGACGTCCACGAGGTGGCCGGTCCGGACCTCCGCGGGCTCGGGGTCGGGCTCTACTTCTTCACCGCGATGATGGCGGGCTATGGCATCGGACCGCCGGTCATCGGCAAGCTCAACGATGTTCTCGGCGTGGCGACCGACCCCTCGGGCATGCGCTTCGCCCTTCTCGTGAGCCCGGCGGCCTGCGCGCTCGCGGCGATCTGCCTGTTCATGGGGAGTCGCGCGATGACGAAGAGAGCCCGGGCGCTGGGGATCACGTGAAGATCGTCGACGACCTGCTCTCGCTCGGCGGCCGCGTCACCCGCGAGGGGTTCGACCTCGCCCAGGGCGCGGTGACGGGCACCGTTCTGCGGGGAACGCGGGCGGGTCTCGACCTGGCGAGCCGGCTTCCCACACTTCTCCCCAAGGACCTCGATGCGCTCGCCCGCTAGGCGCTCGACGAGGTGGGGGCCGAGCTCGAGGAGATCCCCGAGCAGGCTCTGCGCGTCGACGTCGCCGGGCTCATGTCCCGCTGGGGCAAGGTGCTCGCGGGGCGCGGGACCGAAGCGGACCGCAAGGCTCTCGAGCGGCTTCGGGAAGCGTTTCGAGCGAAAGCCCGGTACGGCGCGGAATACTTCGTGGCGCCCGGCGCGGTGGCCGTTGCCCCCACAAAACGCCAGCTCGTGTACCGGTCCGGGACGCTCTCCCTCTGGCGCTACGAGCGCACGGGGGGACCGGTGAGGCCGGCCGCAAAGGCTCCGCCGGTTCTCCTCGTGTACTCCCTCATCAACCGCTCCTACATCCTCGACCTCATGGAGGGCGCGAGCTTCGTCGCGCACCTCCTCGATCAGGGGCTCGACGTCTTCATCGTCGAGTGGGGTGAGGCGAAGAGGAACGATCGGGAGACCACGCTCGACCGGTGGCTGCTCGAGGACCTCCCGGCGTGCGTTGCCGAGATCCGGAAGCTCACGCGAAAGAAGCGCGTCTCGCTGCTCGGCCACTGCATGGGCGGCATCTTCGCGGCGGCTTACGCCGGCCTCCACCCCCAGGACGTCGACCGGCTGCTCGCCCTCACCACGCCGTTCACGGCGGCCGAGGGCGGGCTCGTCGCGCTGTGGACCGACAAGCGACTGTTCCCCGTGGACGCCCTCGTCGACGGCCTGGGACTCATGCCCGGCAAGCTCATCCGGCTCACGTTCCTGTATCTGAAGCCCTGGTACGAGGTGATGCGCTGGCGGATCTTCCTCGACAACGCGGGGAACGACGCGGTGCTCCGTCCCTTCCTCGCGGCCGACGCGTGGGTGAACGACAACCCCGATCTCCACGGCGAGGTCTATCGGAAGTTCGCGAAGTCCGTCTACTTCGAGGACGGGCTCCGGAAGGGAACGCTTCGCGTGGGCGACCGTTCGGTCGGCCTCGGCGACGTTCGGTGCCGGGTGATGAACGTCGCCGCCGCGCGCGACTGGGTCGTGCCGAAGGCGTCGGTGAATGCCGCGAACGCGCTCTTCGGCTCGAAGGACGTGAGGGCCGTCGAGGTCGGCGGCGCCCACGTTTCTCTTTTCTTCGACCCCCGGCTCTTCGCGCGGTGGAGCGACCTCTCCACATTCCTGAAAGAGCCTGCCGCACCGCGAAAGAGGAGGACTTCATGAAGCTTCGTGCCCTCGCCGCACTCTCTGCATTCTCCGCCGTCCTTTGGACCCTTCCCCTAGCGGCTCAGGACGATCCGCCGGCGCTCGACCTCTCGGCCGCGGAGGTCGAAGCGGCGTCCATCGTGACGCCCGGACTCTCGAGCCATTTCAAGACCTGGCTCGACGCGAACGGCTACGCCTCGTGGGACTTCAACCGCGCCGACGTCGCGGGCGGCAGCTACGGCGGGCGCACCACCGCGAGCGAGCCCGTCGTGAACCAGCCCGTGATCTTCATCCACGGGAACTCGGACAGCGCGCTCGGCACCGGCTCTCTCTTCAAGGGCTTCTCGACCGTCATTCCGGAGTTCCTCGCGCGGGGCTATCGACCCAGCGAGCTCTACGCCACGACGTGGGGCCCCGCCAACGCGCTCCTCTCCTCGCAGCAGTACCACTCGAAGGCCAACCTCACGCGTCTCCGCGCGTTCGTGGAGGCCGTGCTCGCGTACACGGGTGCGACGAAGGTCGACATCGTGGCGCACTCCATGGGCGTCACGCTCATGCGCAAGGTCGTGAAAGGCGGCACCGGGAACGACGCGGCCGCGGGCGGCTCCTACAACCTGGGTGCGGCGCTCACCTCGAAGGTCGACACCTTCGTCGGCATCGCCGGCGCGAACTGGGGTCTCGTGAGCTGCTACCAGGCCGGCCCCACGACGCCCACCTGCGGCAGCACGAACGGCGAATACCCCGGGTACTGGTACGGCCCCACGGGTCTCTCCACGTTCCTCTCGGGGATCAACGCCACGGGCGGCTACGAGGGCGCGTACCGCTACACCATCTGGTCCACGGTGGACGAGGTCATCGGGTACGGCGACGTCGTTTGGGGGCGCTACACGTCCCAGATTCCGGGTCAGACGGGGGAGAAGCGCTTCGGCAGCGTGCCCTACGGCCATTTCAATTCCAAGGACCTCACCGCCGTGAATCAGTGGCGCATGGTCAGCGCGCACGCCGTCGACTGACGGCCTTCCTCTTTCCGGCCGTCTTCCTGGCCGGGCGCGTCTCGAGGGCCTCGAGGCGCGCCCGCAGCTCCGTGACCTCGCGCTTCAACTGCTCGGTCTCGGGAGGCGCGGACGGCTCGGGAGCGGCAAAGAGCGGATTGGGGAAGCCGAAGCCACCGAACGGGCGCGGCACGGCGCGGCGGGCGGCCTCGGCGTACCAACGAAAGAGCTCCGTCACGAGCGTCCCTTCGGCGCGCACCATCTGGCGGAGCACATCGATGGGGAGCGCGCCGGTGCCCGTGCCGCTCCCGCGGGAGTCCTCGAGGATGATCTGCGTGAGCACGCTCCGCGTGAGGTCCTCCCCGCTCCGGGCGTCCACGACCTCGACCTCGGCTCCCGAGCGGATCATCGCGGCGAGCTCCTCGAGGTTCACGTAGCGGCTCCGGGACGTGTCGTAGAGCCGCCGGTTTTCGTAATTGGTGATCCGGATGCGGGGTGCGCGCTCGGGCATGGCGGCATTCTCGCGCGAGGTCAATTCTGTGATGCTGCACCGCAGCAAATTTCTCTTGACGGCAGGCTCACGGCGCCCTATCTTTCGCCCGTCCGCAATGCTGCAATGCAGCAAAGATTCGGACGGAAGAGAGGGACTCATGTCCAAGACCACGAACCCGACCCCCAACCCCGCCCGGCCTCAGGAGGCCTTCTCCGCGCTGTTCCCGATCGACGCCGCGGTCGACGCCGCGCGCTTCTCCATGGGCTCCTCGCTCGAGGCCGGCAAGCGCCTGCTCGACCTCTCGGCCCGGCAGCACGCTCTCGCCGTGCGGGCCGCGACGGATGCGCTCGGCATCTACGACGAGTCGGTCCGCCAGTCGATCGCCGACGGCCAGCAGCTCGTCGTCGTCACGGCGACGCGCGTGAAGACGGCGCTCGACCGGCTCACCGAATCGGCCGCCTGAGCCGCCCGGGAATCAAGAAGCGCCGGGGGACTGGAGCGATCCATCGGCCGTCGTGGGTCTTAGAATCTGAAAGGGCCGGCTCAGGGACCTCAACTCCCGGGGGCGCCGCCGCGCCCGGGACACGGGCGGCCCCGAGGAGAGCATGAAGACGAGACCCCCGAAGACGGCCTCACCGAAAGCGGCGGCTCGTGTGGCTCCGGGTGTGCCGTCCCCCCAGGCGCCGCCTCAGCCCTCCCCCGGACCTTCGTCTCCACCGATCGCTCAGACAACCTTCCCGATCGTCGCGATCGGAAGCTCAGCGGGCGGCCTCGAAGCCATGAACGAGCTCCTGAGCGCTCTTCCATCCCCGAACGGCATGGCGTTCATCTTCGTTCAGCACTCCGCGCCCTCACGCGAAGGGCTCCTCACCGAGATCCTCTCGCGAGCGACCCCCATGTCCATCGTGGAAATCTCGCCTGGCCTGAGGATCCAGCCCGATCACGCGTTCGTGGCGCCCCCGGGGGCCCTCGTCGACCTGGTGGACGACGTCTTCCAGGTCACGCGGGATGCGGGGCCTTCCCGAAAGACCTCCATCGATCATCTCTTCGAGGGCCTCGCGGGGAGGTACCGCAATCGGGTCGTCGGCATCGTTCTCTCGGGCACGATGTCCGATGGCGCCGAGGGCCTCCGCGCCATCAAGGCGGCCGGTGGGGTCACTTTCGCCCAGGATGAGGGAAGCGCCAAGTACGCGGCGATGCCGCATGCCGCCGCCCGAATCGTGGATCTCATCCTGCCCCCTGCGCAGATCGCCAAGCACCTGTCCGTGGCCGCGGAGCATGCCCTGGTGGAGGATACGGACGCCGAGGACGATCCCGAACCGGGGAACTACCAGCGCATCCTCACGATGCTCCGGCTGTCCACCGGGGTGAACTTCTCGCTCTATCGTCAGAGCACGATTCGTCGCCGGATCCTGCGGCGGATGGCCGTGAACCGCATTCACGAGATCGAGAGATACACGGACTTCGTCAAAGAGCAGCCCGACGAGCTCATGGCACTGTACGAGGACATCCTGATCACGGTGACGTCATTCTTCCGGGATCCGGAAACGTTCGAAGCGCTCAAGCAGCGCGTCTTCCCGGCGATCCTCGGAGAACGGCAGGCCCAGAGCCCCGTACGGTTCTGGATCCCCGGCTGCTCCACGGGCGAGGAGGTCTACTCCCTCGCCATCGCTCTCCTCGAGACCATGACGGACCGCGACGTCCTGATCGGGATCCAGATCTTCGGAACGGACATCAGCGAGCGCGCGATCTCCCGGGCACGTTCCGGCGTCTACCTCGAGAGCTCGCTCCAGTTCGTCTCACCGGAGCGGCGTCACCGCTTCTTCTCGCGGGTTGCCGGCGGATTCCAGATCACGAAGGCCGTCCGGGACGTGTGCGTGTTCGCGCGGCAGAACGTCGCGGCGGATCCGCCCTTCTCGAATCTCGATCTCGTGAGCTGCCGGAACCTCCTCATCTACCTCGAGCCCGGGCTCCAGAGCCGCGTGATCCGTCTCTTCCACTATGCGCTGAAAAGTACGGGCTTCCTCCTCCTCGGAGGCTCGGAGTCGATCACGACCTTCCCCGACCTCTTTCTGCCGTTCGACCGGCACCACCGGATCTTCACGAAGGCGGCGGCGGCGCCGCGCCAGATCGCGGAGGTTTCGGTGACGGAGCGTCCCGCTCCCGCTGCCGCGCGGCGCGAACCGCAGCGAGGTCGCGAGGAGGCCGTGCTCTCCCTGGATCTCCAGAGGCGTGTGGATCGCCTCGTCCTCGGCGCCTACGCCCCGCCGGGCGTTCTCGTGAACGATGCTTTCGAAGTCCTTCAGTTCCGGGGTCGTACGAGCCCGTACCTCGAGCCCGCACCGGGAGCCGCGAGCCTCAACGTTCTTCGCATGGCGCGTGACGGACTCCTCGTGGACCTTCGTGGCGCGCTGATGCAAGCGCGAAAAACCGGCATGCGAGTCCGTGCCGAAGGCCTCTCCCTGAGGCAGGACGACGGAGTTCTCGCGGCGAACCTGGAAGTGATCCCTCTGAGGGAGGAGGGCACGGAGAGCCGCCTGTTCCTGGTCCTTTTCGAATCGGTCGAGGCGAGGTCCGGAGTCAGGCCGCTACGTCTCTCGCAGACGACGGGCAAAGCGAAGACGAAGGGCCGCCTCGGGCACGACGCCATCATGAAGCTCGAGCACGAGCTCGCCGCCACGAAGGAATACCTTCAGTCGATCATCGAAGAGCAGCAGGCTTCGAACGAAGAGCTCAAGTCGGCGAACGAGGAGATCCTGTCGTCCAACGAGGAGCTACAGTCGACCAACGAGGAGCTCGAGACGACGAAAGAAGAGCTGCAATCGACGAACGAGGAGCCCTCGATCGTGAACGAGCAGCTCCACAATCGAAACGACGAGCTCCCTCCCC